>NZ_JAOPWB010000093.1 GCF_025965855.1 Mycobacterium sp.
GCATTGGCCTCAGGGATGTACTTGTCCGGAACCGCCACCTCCAGGTAGACCTTGCGGCCGATGGTGGTGAAGATGAAACCGTTCTGTACCTCCTTGGCGAACCAGCCGATGCCGTTGACCTCGAAGCACTGGGACTGTGCCTCGGCCATCCCGGCCGGCGGCGCGACGCCGCAGCCGGCCGGTTCGCCGCGGATCTTTAGGGGCGACGACTCCGCCACGCGGCAGATCCCCATCCAGAAGCCGCGGATCTTCCGGCCGCCGCAGGATTCGAGTTAACGCAAAGGCGCGAAGGCGAATTCGCGCAAGCCCTCGCGCGGGTCGACGGCCGCCCGGAACCCCAGCACCTCGGCGGCCCGGGCCGGGTCGGCGACGATATGGCGCACGTCGCCGCTGCGGTACTGCCCGGTGATCTGCGGGGCGATCGAACCGTCCCGCGCGTCGGACAGCGCGGTGGCCACCTGCAGGATGGAGATGGGCCGCCCGGAGCAGACGTTGACGGCGCTGAAGCCGTCCTGGACTGTCATCGCCGCCACGTTGGCGGCGGCCACGTCGTCGACGTGGACGAAATCACGCATCTGCCCGCCATCCTCGAAAACCCTTGGCGGCTCGCCCTTTTCCAGCGACGAGCGGAAGATCGCCGCCACCCCGGAATACGGGGTGTCACGCGGCATCCCCGGGCCGTAGACGTTGTGGTAGCGCAGCGCCACCACCGAGCCGCCCGTCGCCTCCGACCATGCCAGCGCGTAATGCTCCTGCGCGGTCTTGCTGGCCGCGTACAGGCTGCGCGGCCGCAGCGCGGCGTCCTCGTTGACCAGCTGCCACGTCACGTCGAGTCCGCATGCCGGACAACGGTGTTCGAAGATGCCGGCGTCGAGGTCGGCGCGCCGGCGCGGCAGCGGGTCGATGAGCCCGTGCTCGGGACAGGCGTAGCGGCCCTGCCCGTAGACCACCATCGACGAGGCCAGCACCAGGCGGCGCACGCCGGCGGCGAACATCCGCGCCAGCAACACCGTGGTGGCGAAATCGTTGTGGCCGCCATAGGCGGGCGCGTCGGCGGCGTCGACGCCGGCACCCACCATCGCGGCCTGGTGACAGACGAGGTCCACGCCGTCCAACAGCGGGGCCAGCGCGTCGCCATCGCGGACGTCGACCCGTCGGCATCCCGGCGGCAGCACGGGATTCGGGCCGTGCGCCGCCGGTAGCAGCGCGTCGACGGCGACGACGTCATGACCCGCCACTCGCAGCGCCGCGTCCACCCGCGACCCGATAAAACCGGCCGCCCCGGTCAGCAACACCCTCACGGCATTTCCACCGGCAGGGTGACGCCGGTGTGTGGCTGGCAATGCGTGCACGTGCGCTCGGTGGCGACCCGGCCGATCGCCGCGCGCACCAGCTCCTTGAACGCCGCCATGTTCTTCTCGAATTCGGCGAACACCTCGACGGCCTTAACGCCCTCGCCGGCCCGGACGCCGGCATCCAGGTCGGTCACCAAAGCGATTGCCGCATAACATATTTCGAGTTCGCGCGCCAGCACCGCCTCCGGATAGCCGGTCATGTTGACCAGGCCGAAGCCGGCCGAGGCGAACCAACGGCTCTCCGCCCGGGTGGAAAACCGCGGCCCCTGGATCACCACCATGGTGCCGCCGTCGACCACGCCGGGCAGCCCGGTGGCCGCGGCCCGCAGGCTCGGGCAGTACGGATCGGCGAAGTCAACGTGGATGGCGCCGGAGTCGAAGTAGGTGTCGGGGCGGCCGGTGGTGCGATCCACCAGCTGGTCGGGCACCACCACCGCGCCCGGGCCGTTGTCGGGGTTCAGGCTGCCGACGGCGCACGGGCCGAAAACCCGCCGCACCCCGAGCTTGCGCAGCGCCCACATGTTGGCCCGGTACGGCACGGTGTGCGCCGAGAATTGGTGGGTCGTACCGTGCCGGGGCAGGAAGGCGACTTCGTGCTCCCCGATGGCGCCCAGCGTGACCGGGGCGCTGGGTGGGCCGTACGGGGTGTCGACGTCGATGTCGCGGGTGTCGGACTCGAAGAAGGTGTAGAAGCCGCTGCCGCCGATGACTCCGAGCATTCGCCCATTGTGGTGCATGAGGCAGGATGATTTGGTGGCTAGTTTCGCGCAGTGGGTCTCGGGTGCCCGGCCCCGGACACTGCCCAACGCGGTGGCGCCGGTTGTGGCGGGCACAGGCGCCGCGGCGTGGCTACATTCCGCGGTGTGGTGGAAGGCGCTGCTGGCGCTGGCCGTCGCGATGGCGCTGATCATCGGCGTCAACTACGCCAACGACTACTCCGATGGCATCCGCGGCACCGACGACGAGCGCGCCGGCCCGGTTCGGCTGGTGGGCTCGCGGCTGGCCGCCCCGCGATCGGTCCTGACCGCGGCGGTGGCGAGCCTGTCGGTGGGCGCGGTCGCCGGGCTGGCGCTGGCGCTGCTGAGCGCGCCGTGGCTGATCGCGGTCGGCGCGGCCTGCATCGCCGGGGCGTGGCTCTACACGGGAGGGTCAAAGCCGTACGGCTATGCGGGTTTTGGCGAGGTGGCGGTGTTCGTGTTCTTCGGCCTGGTCGCCGTGCTGGGCACCGAGTACACCCAGGCGTCGCGGGTGGACTGGGTCGGGCTGGTGCTGGCGGTGTCGATCGGGGCGCTGTCGGCGTCGGTGCTGGTGGCCAACAACCTGCGTGACATCCCCACCGACGCGCAGTCTCGCAAGATGACCCTGGCGGTGCGGCTGGGCGACGCCCGCACCCGGGTCCTCTACCAGGCGCTGCTGGCAACCGCCGGGGTCGCCACCCTGGTGCTCATGGCGGCGACGCCGTGGTGCGCGGTGGGGTTGCTGGCCACGCCGCTGGCGCTGCGAGCGCTTGCCCCGGTGCGCTCCGGGCGCGGCGGGCCGGAACTGATTCCGGTGCTGCGTGACACCGGGCTGGCGATGGTGGTGTGGGCGATCGCGGTGGCGGCCGCGTTGGCGCTGGCACCGTGACCGTGTGCGCTCAGGGCTTTGGCCGTGCGCTCAGGGCGGGCTCCGTCGGCGTGTCGCCGCCGTGACTGCACACGGCAGGACAACGTCAGGGGCTAAGGCTCGGGCTCCGCGTCGGGCTCCTCACCCGGCGCCGCCTCGCCGCGCAGCCGGGCCTGCAGCTGTTCGCGTTCCCGGCGGCGGCGTTCGTCGGCTATCGCGAGTGAGGCGGTAGCGCGCCGGCGCAGCGGGCCGAACAGCCAGATGCCCGACGGCATCGCGATGATCAGAGCGAACAACACCGCGACCACCACCGGGAACTGGGCGATCCCCAGCAATCGCGCGAGCCCGTAGATCGCCCCGCTCAGCACGACCACCAGCACCAACCGCGCCGCCGCGTAGAGCGCAACGTCGACCGCTGCGCGATCCCGGGTGCGCTCCTCAGTGCTGTTGTCGCTCGGCCCTTCTGACACACCCCGAGCCTACGGCGCGCGTATATTCGCTCGGAGGAGGTGTTGAGTGCTCTACCTGCTGCTCGTCCTGATCCTGGGGACGCTGATCTACGTTGGCTGGCGCGCGGCGCGGTCACAGGCCCATCGACCGAAGACGCGCGTCATCGGACCCGACGACGATCCCGACTTCTTGCGGCGGTTAGGTCACGGGGACAAGCCCCGCTAGAGCCCCGCTAGGCCTCCTAAACCAGACCCGGGTTGCGCTGGTCGCCGGGGAACCCATCGGCGACGACGGCCGCTAGCGCGGTGAGCGCTTCGCGGGTCCCCCGCCGCAACCGATCCAGATCGATTTCGGCGCCCTCTTCCAGATGCGGGTCGAACGGCACCAGCAGCACCGCGCGGCAGCGGCGCGAGAAGTGGTCGATCACCTTGTTCATGTCGACCTTGCCGGTGCGCGGGCGCACCGCGTTGATGACAGCGATCGAATTGCGGACCAGCTCCTCGTGCCCGTGGGCGTCCAGCCAGTCCAGCGTCGCCGAGGCGCTGCGCGCACCGTCGATGGATCCCGACGCGACGACCAGCAACACGTCGGCCTTCTCCAGCACCGACGACATCACCGAGTGCAGTAAACCGGGCCCGCAATCGGTGAGCACCAGGCCGTAGAACCGCTCCAGGATGTCCAGGACGCGGCTGTAGTCGTCGGCGCCGAACGCGTCGGAGATGGCCGGGTCGGTTTCCGACGCCAGCACCTCCAGGCCGCTCGGGCCCTTCGACGTGTAACGGCGGACATCGCTGTAGCGCTCGATGGTTCCGGCGTCGTGCAGCAGCTGGCGCACCGTCGCCGCCGTCTCCAACGGGATCTTCTGGCTCAGGGTGCCGCGGTCGGGGTTGGCGTCGACGGCCACCACCCGGTCACCGCGGACGGCGGCGAACGTCGACCCCAGCGTCGCGGTGATCGTGGTCTTACCGACGCCGCCCTTCAGCGATAGCAGCGCGATCCGGTAGGAACCCCGCAGGGGCCGGTTCACCTGGGCCACCAGATTGTTGTGCCGGGCCGCGCGCGGGCTCTCGCCCAGGTTGATCAGGTGCCCGGAGAGGTCGTAGATCAAGCGGCGCCAACCCTCCGATGGCGGCGGTTTGACCGGGCGCAACAGCATGCCGGTGGACAGTTCCGGATAGGGCGTGTGCGGCAGGTGCTCGGGCCGGTATGGGACGGCTTGGGCTGCCGGGGCTTCAGCCGGGCCGTTGTAGTAGGCGCCGAACGCGGTCGGGTCGACGCGCGGGATGCCGGTGACCGGTGTGGGATCCCAGGGCGGCATCCCGCCGGGCGGCGGTCCGGGCGCGGTGGGCGCCGCAGCCTGCCGCCGCTCGGGTCCGGGGACCCGCCGCTCGGTGCGGAATCCGGCGAAGGCGCGGGTCGGTGCTTCGGCGCCCGATTCCGCCGACGGTTCGGCCGCCTGCTGGTCGGGCGGCGGAGGGGGAACCTGGGTCGTCGGCGGTTCGGGCGCACCCACGCCCGTCGTTGGATGGTCGGACACGTGCACTCCCCTGTTGTGTCTTGCTCGGGTCGGTCGCTAACTGTCAGCCCACGCCCGCATAGGAATGCAGGCCCACGGTCACCAGGTTAACGAAGAACAAATTGAAGATCATGGCCACGAAACCCGCGACGTTGATCCAGGCCGCCTTCCTGTCCCGCCATCCCGCCGTCGATCTCGCGTGCAGATAGGCCGCGTATACCACCCACGCGACGAACGAAACCGTCTCCTTGGGGTCCCAGCCCCAGTACCTGCCCCAGGCCTCCTCGGCCCAGATGGCGCCGAAGATGACCCCGAAACCGAACACCGGGAACGCGAAGATCGTGGTGCGGTAGGCGACGCGGTCCAGGGTCTGCGCGTCGGGGAGCCGCTGGACCACACGGGCCAGCGCACCCGCGGTGCCTTCCGGGTCACCGAACCGCGACGTGCGCAGCAGGAACAGGATGCTGGCGATGCCCGCGACCATGAAGACCCCGGATCCCAGGCTGACCACCGACACGTGGATGGGCAGCCAATAGGACTGCAGTGCGGGCATCACCGGCGCGGCGTTGGTGTAGAGCCAGCGTCCGGAAACCGTGAGCAGGATCAGCACCGGCACCAGCAGGAAAACCCACAGCGGGCGATACCGCGGGCGGCGCAACACGATCGCGCCGGCGACCAGGCCGCAGAAGCACGTCAGGTTGATGAACTCGTACATGTTGCCCCACGGCACCCGCACGGTGGCCAGGCCGCGCAACACGATGCAGACCAGCAGCAGCCCGATGCCGAGGTAGACCACGGCCAGCCCGGCCCGCCCGACGCGTTCGTCGAACGGCCGCTGGTCGGCGTCCTCCACGATGCCGGGAACGGTGCTGTCGGCGGCGACCGAGCCGGCCAGTACGGCCGCGCGGTGATCGGCGCGGCGGGCCCCGACGTAGGCCAGCTCGAAGGCCAGCAGCAGCAGCGCGACGACCAAGGCCACTATCGCGGAGGTGAACGCCCAGTCGGAGTAGCGCGCCAGTGCGACGTTGACGTGCAGGGTGTTCATTTGACGTCCACCTGAGAACTCCTTCTGGACGCGGACTCGCCCAGTCCGTCCAGTAACCGTTCGGTCAACCGCTCGAACTCGTCGCCCCACCCGGAGTTGTCGGTGCGCGCCAGCCCGCCCAGTTCGACGTTCACCGTACCGGCCGCCGGAGTGAGCCTGACCCACACCCTGCGCCGGCGCACCAGCAGCGACACCACCAGTCCGGCCATCATCGTGATCGCGAAGACGAGCACCCAGGTCTGGCCGGGGTCGTGGGAGACCTGCAGGTTGACGAACGGCACGGCCCCGTCGAAGCGGACGACGGTGCCGGCGGCCGGGCCCTGGTCGAGCCGGACCTCCTGGCCGGCGCGCAGGTTGACCCGCTTCTCCTTGGTCAGCCGGCCCTGCTCGATCAGCCGGGGATCCAGCGTGAACAATGACTGCGGCCGCCCGGTGTCCAGGCCGGTGTCGCCGCGGTAGATGTCGACGGCCACCGCGGGGGCGTTGAGCGCCGGGAAGCGCGACGACAGCAGGGTGCCGTCGAGCTGCTCCGTGGGCGCCAGCAGGCCCTGGATCGCGATCTCATGTCTGCGGCGCTCGGCCGGGTCGCGATAGCTACCGGCGGGCGGGTCGATCCGCGCCAGCCCCGACGACAGCAGGGTCTGCGGGTTGTCGGGTCGCCACTGCACGGTCGACGTGCGCGTCTGCCCGTCCGGGAAGGTGACGGTGAAGGTGGGCGCGTAGCCGTGGCCCTGCAGGTACACCCGATCACCGCCGACACGCAGCGGGTGGTTGACCTCCAGCAGGTAGTGCCGCCAGCTGTTGGCCGCCAGGTCGCGGCCGTTCTGGTAGTCGATATCGGCGTCGAACGAGGTGGCCTGCCCCGACGGGAGATAGTGGGCCTGAAAGTCGTTGACCCGGATGCAGATTGGATGCAGCGACGTGCCGTCGACGGTGTTGCCGGCGCGGAACGAATCGAACGCCGCCGGCGAGGCCGAGCAGAAGCCGGGGCCGCCGTCGGCGATGACGACGACGTTGCCCTCGTAGCCGAACAGCTTGCCGACGGCCACCGCGACCAGCAGGCCCAGCAACGAGAAGTGAAAGACGATGTTGCCGAACTCGCGCAGGTAGCCCTTCTCCGCGGAGACCTCCACGACTTCGCCCTCATGCCGGATGGCCGTGCGCCAGCCGCGCAATCGGCCGGCGATCTTGTTCGCCAGGGCGTTCAGCTCCGCCGGGTCGCCGGCGAGCTCGGCGCCGGCGTGCTTGGCCAGCCGGGCCAGATTGCGCGGTGCCGCCACCGGGGTGGCGCGCAGGCTGCGGGCGTGCTCGATCATCCGTGGAGTCAGGCAGCCGACCAGGGAGACGAACAGCAGCACGTAGATGGCGGTGAACCAGAAGCTGGAGAACACGTCAAAGGCCTGCAGCCGGTTCAGCCAGGGTCCGATCACGCGATGGGTGGCCAGGTACTCGTCGACCTTGCCGGCGTTGAGGCTGCGCTGCGGCAGCAGCGCGCCGGGTATCGCGCCCAGCGCGAGCAGGAACAGCAGCACCAGCGCGGTGCCCATCGAGGTCAGCGCGCGCCAAGTGTTGCGGGCCTTCTGCGCGAGCAGACGCAAAAGCCCCCCAAAATGCCCAATTTTGGGGGCTTTTGCGTCTGCTCGCCACATCAAATCGGCAGCCTCACGTCGGACACGATCGCGTCGCGCAGCCAGGAGACGAAGTCGTTCCACACCCCGGTGACCAGCAGGGCGCCGACGGCGATCAGCAGCGCGCCGCCGAAGATCTGGATGGCCCGGGTGTGCCGTCGCAGCCAGCCCAGGGCACCCACCGCGCCCGCCGAGCCGAACGCCAGCAGCACGAACGGGATGCCCAGCCCCAGGCAGTACGCGATCACCAGCGCGACCCCCCGCGCGACGTTCGCGCCGTCGGTGGCCGAGGCGACAGTGATCACTCCGGTCAGCGTCGGCCCCAGGCACGGCGTCCACCCGAGCGCGAACACCGCGCCGAGCACGGGCGCCCCCGCGACCGTCGTCAGCTGCCGCGGGCTGAACCGGGCCTGGCGCTGCAGGGCCGGAATCAAGCCCACGAACACCAGGCCCATCACGATGGTCAGCACGCCGCCGATGCGCTGCAGCAGCAGCTGGTTGGTGATCAGGGCGGTGGTCATGCCGAGGACGGCGACGGTACCCAGCACGAACACTGTGGTGAAGCCCGCGACGAACAACGCCGCGGCGCCCGCTACCCGCCACCGTGCGCTCGCAGGCGCCTTGATCGCGCGTGACCCAGGCTGCGCCTCTCCTTCTGCCACCCCGACGACGGCGGCCAGGTACGACAGGTAGCCGGGCACCAGCGGCACCACACACGGCGAGGCGAACGACACCAGCCCGGCGAGCAGGCACACGCCGAGCGCCAGCAGCAGCGGCCCGGCGGCGGCGATCTGGGTGAAGCCGGTCATTGTTCGTGGGCCACCCGCTGCACGACGGGCTGCAGATCCTGGGCCAGCAGTTCGCGCAGGAACACCGCCGCGACCCGGTGCCGGCGGTCCAGCACCAGCGTGGACGGGATGACGGTGGTGGGGTACTTGCCGCCGAACGCGATCAGGGTGCGCATCGCCGGATCGTAGATGGACGGGTAGCTCACGTGGTGATCGTCCACGAAGTCCAGGGCCGCCTGCCGGTTGTTGTCCCGGACGTCGACGCCTAGAAAGGACACCGACGACACGGCGCGGGTGGCGTCATACACCTGCTGCAGCTGGCCGACCTCGGCCCGGCACGGACCGCACCACTGCCCCCAGATGTTGATGACGACGGCCCGGCCGGCGAAGGTCGGGTCGTCCGGCGACAGTGTGTGCGCCGGATCGGCCAGGTCCGGCCCGGACAGCGGGCCCGGGCTGCCACGGCTGGACGGCGGGTCGTAATAGATGTCGGTCTTCCCGCCGGGCGAGACGAATTCGAAGGTGCCGCCCTGAGCCACGGCATCGCGACCGGAACAGCCGGCGACAAGGGCCGCAACCGCGACCCCGCCCACAGCCAATCGCCACATGGTCATGGCGCCGCGCTCCCCCGCAAGCGGGTGGGGGTACCTCCCACTGGCGGGGGCATGCCCCCACCGCTCGCTTCGCTCTGCATCGTCGCCGGCGCGCTCAAACGCCCGCCGGCTGGACGTACTCGATGTCGACCGGGCGGTCGCCGTCGTAGATCAGGGTGGTGACCGAGCACAACCCGCATTCCCGTCGCCGCGGGTCGTGCCAGAGCCGCCTGCCGCTCAGGTGCAGCCGCAGCGTCCACACCGGCAGCTGGTGGCTGACGCACACCACCTCGTGGCCGGTGCCGCGGGCGCGCGCCTTGTCCACCGCGGTCGTCATCCGGGCCGCGATCTCGGCGTAGGGCTCGCCCCACGACGGGGTGAACGGGTTGCGCAACTGCCACCAGAACCGCGGGTCGCGCCAGGCGCCGTCGCCCGGGCCGACGCGGCGGCCCTCGAAGAAGTTGAGCGACTCGATCAGGTCGGGGTCGGTGTCGACGGCCAGGCCGTGCTTTGCGGCGATGGGCGCGGCGGTCTCCTGCGCCCGCTGCAGCGGGGAGGCGATGACTGCGACGATGTCGCGGTCGGCCAGCGCGTCGGCGACCGCTTCGGCCTGGGCCTTGCCCTTCTCGGACAGGTGGAATCCGGGCAGCCGGCCGTAGAGCACGCCGCTGGGGTTGTGCACCTCGCCGTGGCGGACCACGTGGACCCGGGTTTGCTCGGCCATCAGGGCCTGTCCTCCCGGGCGGCCTCAGCGGCCCGACGGGCCGCAAAGGGCAACGAGGCGGCGATCCGGTCGAACGCGTTGTCGTCCAGCGCCGTCGAGACGAACCACGCCTCGAAGGCGCTGCAGGGCGGATAGACGCCCGCGTCGAGCAGGGCGTGGAAGAACGGTGGGTAACGCCAGATCTCGCTCGCCCGCGCGGAGGCGAAGTCGGCCACCGGCGTCTCGGCGAAGAACACGCTGAGCATGTTGCCGGCCCGCGGAACCTGGTGCGGTACACCAGCTTTCGTCAGAGCCTCGGACAGCAGCCCGGCCAGGCGGTCGGCGTTGGCGTCCAGCGCGGCGTAGGCCGCGTCGTCGGCGGCGCGGAGCGTGGCCAGCCCGGCCGCCACCGCCACCGGGTTCCCCGACAAGGTGCCGGCCTGGTACACCGGCCCCAGCGGCGCCAGCCGCTCCATCACCTCGGCGCGCCCGCCGAACGCGGCGGCCGGCAGCCCGCCGCTCATCACCTTGCCGAAGGTGAACAGGTCGGCGGCGACGGGATCGATTCCGTACCAACCACTTCGGCTGACCCGGAACCCCGTCATCACCTCGTCGACGATCAGCAGCGCCCCGTGTTCGGCGGTGATCGCGCGCAGCGCCGCATTGTAGCCCGCCACCGGCGGGACGACGCCCATGTTGCCCGGGCTGGCCTCGGTGATCACGGCGGCGATCTGGTCGCCGAACCGGGCGAAAGTCTGGCGCACCGCGTCGATGTCGTTGTAGGGCAACACGATGGTGTCCGCCGCGGCCGCGCCCGTGACCCCGGGCGAGGACGGCAGGCCCAGCGTCGCCACGCCGGAACCCGCGTCGGCGAGCAACGAGTCGACGTGGCCGTGGTAGCAGCCGGAGAACTTGACGATCTTGGCCTTGCCGGTGAACCCGCGGGCCAACCGGACGGCGCTCATCGTCGCTTCGGTGCCGGAGTTGACCAGCCGTATCAGCTCGACCGGCGCCACCCGCCCGATGATTTCGGCGGCCAGCTGGCTCTCCGCCGGCGTCGGCGCCCCGAACGACAGGCCCGAGGCGGCGGCCGTGGCGACGGCGTCGACGACGGCCGGGTGGGCGTGGCCCAGGATCATCGGTCCCCACGAACACACCAGGTCGACGAAGTGGTTGCCGTCGGCGTCGGTGAGCCAGCACCCGCGCGCCTCGGTGATGAACCGTGGCGTGCCGCCCACCGCCGTGAAGGCGCGCACCGGGGAGTTCACCCCGCCCGGAATGACGGCGCAGGCGTCCTCGAACAACTTCGCCGACGCCGCCACCGCGGCCGGGGCGCGCGCGGTCGCCTGGTCACTGCTACCCATGCCGACCAGTGTCCCAGCCTCCGCCGATCGTTCAACTACAGGGTGTAGCAGAGACCGGGTTACCAGGCGTCTTGTTGGTCTGCTTCCTGGGCGGGCTACAGGTCACTCCTTGCGGCTTCGCGCTCGTTTTCCGCCGCGCGCCGGTGAGCAGCCACGTGCGCGAACCCTTCGCGCTGACACAATCGACCGGTGACGCGGCAGACGGCCGTCGACGTGGCGCTGGCCAGGGTTGCCGCGGTCCGCGACCACCCCGACGCCCGGCTTGCGCTGATGCACGAGCTCTACGAAGTCCCGGCGAACGTGGACCGCGGCCACCTGCCGTTTCGGCAGGCGGCGTCGGCCTTCATGGGATGGCAACTCCGGCGCGGGCTGCTCAATCCCGCCGAGGGGCCGGCCCCGGGGAGCCCCTGGTGGCGCGCGATGAACGAGCGCCTGCTCCAAGACGGATGGGAGGCGCGCGCCCTGGCGTTCGGCCATCCCGGCGACCCCAGCTCTGCGGCGGTCGCCGCTTCGCTCGAGTTCATCCGGCGGCCGTCCGCGCAGCGCTGGTACCGCGCCCACAACCTCAGCGTCGTCAGCGCGTATCTCGAAAACCGGCACCTCGCCTCCCGAGAGTCCCGCGTCGAGCGTTTCTTCATCAACCTGGTGCTGATGCGAGTTCTCTACGCCCACGCCCTGGTCGCCTCGCCCCGCCTCGCCCTCGGCTGGCTGGCCTTCGCCGGCCGGCCGCTCGGCGACCCACGACTGGGCATGACAGGGATATTCCTGTCGCTTTCGCGGGTGCTCCCCGATCGGTACCCGCTCGGCGATGACCTCACGCCCTACCTGCGGGCCGAACACGGAATGGGGCACCTGCTCGACGTGGGGGTCATCCAACCCCGACTCGAACTCCTCTACGACTGGTCCGCTCGCGAGCTGGCCCTTCCCGGTCTGCGCCGGCTCCTGGACGGCCAAACCCCTTGCTACGCATGGCCGGCACACGATCGGGGGCCCTGGCGTCCGTCGCCGTCCCGCCCGGCGCGGGTGGCGCGCAGGCTGCTGCCCGCGACGCGCCGCACGCCTTGATGTCGGGCCGGGGCGGACGAGTTGGATGGCGGTATGCAACTTCCACAAGGCACAGTCAGTTCTCGGGCCAACTCAATGTGCCGGACATGTTCACCCGCCTGATCCTGAGCGTGGTGGCCACCGGGCTCGCGCCGCGCTCCTTTTATCGGCTCGACGCCTCGGGGAGTCCCCAGCGCGCCCACTACGACGGGCTGCCGGCCGATTTCACCGCCGAGTCGATCACCACGCTGGGCGGCGACATCGGTGAGGGGTATCGCACCTACAACGTGCTCAACACCCACGACCACGGCGTCTCGCTGGACACGTTCGTCGACTGGCTCATCGCGGCGGGGCACCCCATCGAGCGCATCGACGACTACGGCGAGTGGCTCACCAGGTTCGAGGCCGCGATGAAGTCGCTGCCGGACAAACCAACGGAAGAGCTCCATGCTGCCGCTGATGAGCGCCTACGCCAGGCCGGGGCAGCCGACGCAGGGCACGCAGATGCCCGCCGAAAAGTTCCGGGCCGCAGTGCAATCCGCCGGGATCGGCAGCACACGAGACGTACCGCACGTGACCGGGGCCTTGATCGCCAAATACGTCGCCGATCTGCAGCAATTGGGCCTGCTCGGCCGCGCCGGAGCGCAGGTGGCCTGAGCGACCAGGCGCTAGACCTCACGCCCGACGCGGATTCGGCCTCGGGCCCGCCCGATGAAGTAAAGGCCGATCACCACCGCCCAGGACAGCAGGCTGAGCCAGAGCTGGCTGCGCGCCGAGCGGTCGAACGCCATTTGCACCAGCACGGCGGTGATTCCGGCGAGGGTGAGGATCGACAGCACCGGGAAGAACCACATCTTGATCCGCAGCTTTTCGTCCGGTGTCCGCCGCCGCAGGATGATCTGCGACAGCGCGATCAACCAATAGACGAACAAGATGATGGCGCCCGACGAATTGAGCAGGAAGAGAAACACGGTTCCGGGCGCGAGCCACGCCATGACGACGCAAGCGAAGCCGATCGCCGACGAGCACAAGATCGCGACGTGGGGGACCCCGCGCCCGCTGAGCTTGATGAGCCGGGCAGGCGCCTCGCGCCGGTCGGCGAGCACAAAGAGCATGCGCGACGCCGTGTAGAGGCCCGAGTTCAGGCAGGACAGCACTGCGGTGAGCACCACCGCGTTCATGACCTGATCCGCGCCGCGAAGGCCCATGCGTTGTAGCGCGGCGACGTAGGGCGAGGCTCCCGGCTGCACCGAATTCCAGGGCAGGATCACCACGAGCAGGAATACCGAACCCACGAAGAAGATCCCGATGCGCGCCACCACCGATCTCGTCGCCCGCCGGACCGCCAGCTCGGGATCGCGGCTTTCGGCGGCGGCGACGGTGACGATCTCGGCGCCGACCATGGAGAAGATCACCACCACGATGGCCGCGAAGACCGCCGCGACGCCCCTCGGGAAGAATCCGCCGTGCGCCGTGAGGTTGGAGAAATCCGCGTGATGACCGGGCAGGAGGCCCAGCACGAAAACCGAGCCGACGATGAGAAAGATCACGATCGTGGCGACTTTGATTCCGGCGAACCAGAATTCGAATTCACCGAAGGATGACACCGAGAACAGGTTCGTCGCGGTCATCAGCACCATCAGGCACAGCGAGAGCAGCCACAGCGGCGCGTGGAACCAGTAGCCCAGGACTTTACCGCCGGCGACCGCCTCGAACCCGACCACGATCACCCAGAAGTACCAATACAGCCAGGCCACCGAAAACCCGGCCCAGCCGCCCAGGGCCCGCGCCGCGTAATCGGCGAACGACCCCGTCGACGGGTTGGCGGAGGCCATCTCGCCCAGCATCCGCATCACCAGGACGATCAGCAGGCCGCACAGCGCGTACGTCAGGAACGCGGCGGGGCCGGTGTCTTTGATCACCACGCCGGACCCGACGAACAAACCGGCGCCGATCACGCCGCCGAGGGCGATCATGCTGAGCTGCCGCTGCGACAGCCCTTGGCGCAGATGCGTGGTGCTAGCCATGCCTGGGCCCTCCCGGTGCCGGTGATTAACCACAGCACATCGGCGGGCGGGACACCACGGGGCGCGCTCGGTTACAGGGGGAGTCTGCGCCCAGCACCTGGGATCCGCCGAAATCACGCGCTCAGCGCAGTCTCGATACCCAGGGCCGGCGCGGCCGGTCAGCTCAAAGGTACAAATCCTGCTCGCGGATCTTCGCGGTGGCGATCACGCTGACCACCGCCGTCGCCACCAGATACCCGCACGCCAGCCACGGCGCTCCCCTGACGGCCGCGATCAGCGCGGTCAGGATCATCGGGGTCACACCGGAGGCGTACACACCCGAGAACTGGTAGACGAACGACAAACCGGTGTAGCGGGTGTTGGTGGGATACAGCGCCGAGTACAGCGTGCCCTGCGCGCCGTAGAACAGCGCGTGCACGACGCCGAACACGACGACCATCGCGAGCCCGAACAAGAGCAGGTTCTTGGTGCCGAACAACGCGAACGCGGGGAACGCCAGGAGGCCATAGCACGCCACCCCGGCCAGATACACCCGCCGCGGCCCGAAGCGGTCGCTCAGGATTCCCGACACCGGCAGCAGCGCGGCCATCAGCAGGGCGGCGATGGTCACGACGACCAGAACCGAAACCTTGTTGAACCCCAACGCGCCGGTGGCATAGCTGATCGCGAAGACGCCCCAGGTGTTGAACGCCGACCCCTCGGCCCACCGCGACAGCAGTCCCAGCACGGTGTTGCGCCGGGAACGGGGTTCGCGGATGATCTCGCGGATCGGCACGGTGGATGTGGCCTCGAGGTCCGCCAACTCGCGAAAGGCCGGCGTCTCCTCGACCCGCAACCGCACCACGATGCCGATCACGACCAGCACCAGGCTCAGCAGGAACCCGATCCGCCAGCCGTACGCCAGGAACCGGGCCTGGCCCAACGCGATCTGCAAGGTCGCGAATATCCCGGTACCCAAAGCCAATCCGAGCGCCAAACCCATCTGCGGAATCGCGCCGAAGCGGCCGCGACGATCCTCGGGGCTGTGTTCGACGGCGAGCAGCACCGCGCCGGCCCACTCCCCGCCGAGCGCGAACCCCTGCAGGATGCGCAGCGTCAGCAGCAGCACCGGCGCCCACGCCCCGATCTGGGCGGCGGTCGGCAGAAGCCCGATCAGCGCCGTGGCGGCGCCCATGATCAGCATCGTCAGCGCGAGGCTGCGCTTGCGACCGATCCGGTCCCCGATGTGCCCGAACACCAGCCCGCCGATCGGCCGCATGACGAACCCGACGGCGAACGTCGCGAACGCCAAAAGCGTTCCCATCAACGAGGTTTCGTTCGGGAAGAAGACCCGGTTGAACACCAGGCCCGCCGCGGTCGCGTACAGGAAGAAGTCGTACCACTCCACCGTGGTGCCCAGCAGGCTGGCCGCGACCACAATGCGCAGGCGGCGACGGCGCTCGACGTCAGTTTCCTGGTGACCTTCCGGCGCGGCGACGGCCCCGGCGGGCAGCGTGATTGCCATGGCCTAGTGCGCGGAGGCGACCGCGAACGGCGTCGCGGGCGCCGGTTGTGACTGGCGGTTGGGGTGCTGCCACAAGCCCTTCCGCTCGAGCAGCGGCAGGACACCCTCGCCAAACCAGTACGCCTCCTCCAGGTGCGGATAGCCCGACAGGATGAAGTGGGTGATGCCCAGCCGCGAGTACTCGGCCAGCCGTTCGGCAACCTCGGCGTGCGACCCGACCAGCGCGGTGCCCGCGCCGCCGCGCACCAGGCCCACCCCGGCCCACAGGTTGGGGCCGACCACGAGCCGACCGCTGTTGCCGCCGTGCAGCTTGAGCATGCGGCGCTGGCCCTCGGACTCGCTGCGCGCCAGGCTGGCCTGCACCCGCTCGACATCTTCCGGGTCGACGGCCGCGAGCAACCGGTCGGCCTCGGCCCACGCCTCCTCGGAGGTGTCGCGGCTGATCACGTGAATCCGCAAGCCGTACTGCAGGGTCCGCCCCGCATCGGCGGCCAGCCCACGAATCCAGTCGACTTTTTCGGCGACGGCCGCCCGCGGCTCGCCCCAGGTGAGGTAGACGTCGGAGTGGTTGGCCGCGACCGGCCCCGCGGCCGCCGACGATCCGCCGAAGAACACAGCGGGTATCGGGTCGGGCGGGTTGTTCAACTGCGCGCCCTCGATGCGGACGTGGTCCCCGGCGAAGGTCACCGGTTCCCGCGAGGTCCAGAGTTGGCGAACCACATTCAAGAACTCGGCGGTACGGACATATCGCGATTCCTTGTCCAGGAAATCCCCGTACGCGCGTTGCTCGTGCGGTTCACCGCCGGTAACGACATTGAGCAGCAGCCGGCCGCCCGAGTGCCGCTGGAAGGTCCCGGCCATCTGCGCGGCCAGGGTGGGGCTGAGCAGCCCGGGGCGGAACGCGACCAGGAATTTCAGCGTCTGGGTGCCCTCGATCAGCATCGCCGTCGTCAACCACGCGTCCTCACACCACAATCCGGTCGGTGTGAGCACCGCCTCGAAGCCGTTGTCCTCCGCGGCCGCGCAGATCTGGTGCAGATACCGCAAAGTCGCGGGCCGGTCGCCATGCATCGCCGTGCCGTGCCCGCCCGCGACCAGGTTTCGCGAATCCCCATACGTCGGCAGGAACCAATGAAACGCCACGGTCATGCGTTCTCCCCCTCAAGCCCTCTTGTCCAATCTCCGCATCGTGCGGGAGATCGGCGGGGCGCGCGAGGGTTGAAACCTCCGAGATTGGATCCGGCCTGACGCTATTGCGGGTTGCCGGTGAGCGGGTCGAGGGCCAGCGCCGGTTGAGTGGATCCGCTGAAATCCAACATCGCGGTGAGCGCGCCGGCGCGCTCGTCGAAAGAGTGGTCACCGATGCGGCCGGCGCTCCAGTTGTCCTCGACGAACCGCAGGATCGACGTTTGGTCGGTCAGGGTGTGATCAACGAAATTCGTTCTGGCGTAGGGAGATATCACCAGCAGGGGCAGCCGCGGGCCGTACCCGCATCGGCCTTGATACGCGACGGGCGTGGCGGCGGGATCACCGCAGCGGCCCGGACCGTTCAGAGCGTCTTCGGGCGTGGCGGAGGAGGATACGATCGGCGACGGTTTGTGATCGTACCAGCCGTCGGAGTCGTCGTAGGCGACGACGATCGCCATATCCCGCCACTCCGGGAGCCGTTGCAGGTGGTTGATCGTCTCGACGAGGAACCGCTGCTCGTCGAGCGGATCGGAGTAGCCGGCGTGCCCGTTTTGGTAGGCGGGCGGTTTCAGGAAGCTCACCGCCGGCAGGTGACCGGCGCCGGCGGCGGCCCAGAAATCGGACAGGTCGTATTGATGGTTGGCCTGGTCACCACGCCCGATCTTGTCGGTCGCGCTCGGTGGCAGATGATGTGGGTTGGCGGTGGCCGGGTAGTACTGAAACGGCTCGTGGTGGGGGACGTAGTCGGGTTTGGTGCCGAACGGCAACGCCCCGGTCTTGCCAGACCCGCCCACGGTTTCGCCGATGTTGTGCGTGGCGCCGCACTCCGCGGTGCCGTCAGGCCTGCGGGTGGTGGGCCTGAAGCCGCCCTGGAAGTAGCCCCACGTGACGCCCTTCGCGTTGAGCAGGTCGCCGACGTTCTTGTTGCCGGGGCCGAATCGCACCTGGTCCCGGGAAGAGCAATCGTCACCGAGGGGTTGCGAATCGTCGATCAGGGTCCCCTGCCCGTTGCCGGTGTCGTCGATCAGCGTGTGCGGCGGGAACGGCTGCCCACCAGGCATGAATGTCGTTGTCACTCCGTAGGTTTGGCCCGAGACCAGGTTGATGTGACCGGGCGTCGAGGGGCCGAACGTGGTGTTGTAGAAGTTGTCGCTCATCGAATAGTGCTGCGCGTAGTTCCACAGCGCGGTCACCGTGTTGCCGTCGTAGTAACCCATCACCAGGCCGGGACGGCTGAAGGCCGGCAGTGAGCACGGGTCGCCCTCGGTGTACTCGACGAAGCGATCCATCGCGCCGCCGTCGAAGGCCAATTGTTCGGCTTGGTAGGCGTGGTCCTGGTCGCAGGTCACCTGCTGGCCCGGTCCGCCCAGCCGCATGGGCTGCACCGAGTTGGGGTTGTGCGTCAACAACTCTGGGGTCAGGCCGCCCACGGCGGGGGTGTCCGGTCGGGCGGTGAACGGTTGGCCGTCGATGTTGGCGGCGCGGGGATAGGTCCCGAAATAGTGGTCGAAGGAGACGTTCTCTTCCAAGATGACCACCAGGTGGTGGATCGGCGTGGCGGTCACCGGTTCCGCGCTCGGGGTCGGCCCTCGGTGCGCGCATGCCGCGAGGAGACCCAGCACGGCGGCGGGAACACCCCAGACGGCGAAACGCTGCAATCCCATGCCGCAGAGGCCTACCGCCTGTAGGTCTTCAGCTGGTATCCAACGGGTGAACGGCGTGTCAACACCCGGCGTCCGGCCGCACCTGGGCGGCGAGCCGACGCATCGAAGGTCACCTCTTCGCCACCAACAGATCACGCGAGATCACACAGTGCTTCCAATACGGCGTGGCTTGGGTGGAAAAGCCCTGTCGGCGGGGCATTATGACGGCTGTGCCTGACCTGAACCGCCGTGCGGTGCTGCGTGTGGGCGCCGGTGCGAGCGCGGCGGCCGCAGGCGTGTGGGCTTTGAGCGCGCTGCTGGATCCGCTCGAGCCGCGCGCGGCACCAGCGCCGCAGGCTCCCGCCCCGTTCGAGCCGTCGGCCGCCAGCAGCAACCTGCCGAACAGGTTGACCGGTTCCTTCGTCTCGGCGGCCCGCGGCGGCGTCAAGACCAACTGGGTGATCGCCGTGCCCCCCGGGCAGAAGGCCGAAACCGGGATGCTGCGTCCGGTAATCGCGCTGCACGGCAAGGACGGCGACGCGAACCAGATCCTGGAGGCCGGAGTCGAGGACGGGCTGGCCCAGGTGGTCAAGTCGGGCAAGCCGCCGTTCGCGGTGGTGGGCGTCGACGGCGGCAATACCTATTGGCATCGCAGGGCTTCGGGCGTGGACTCCGGCGCGATGGTGCTCGAGGAGCTGCTGCCCATGCTGTCCTCGATGGGCATGGACATCTCACGGGTGGGCTTCCTGGGGTGGTCGATGGGCGGCTACGGGGCGCTGCACCTGGGCGCCAGGCTGGGCGCGTCGCGGACCGCCGGCATCTGCGCGATCAGCCCGGCGTTGTTCACCTCGTTCACCGGCAGCACCCTCGGGGCGTTCGACAGCTATGACGACTGGGTGCAAAACAGCGTGATGGGCCTGCCCGCGCTGTCGCAGATCCCCTTGCGCGTGGACTGCGGCACCGGCGACCGCTTCTATTTCGCCACCCGGCAATTCGTCGGCCAACTGAAGACACCGCCGGCCGGCAGCTTCTCCGCGGGCGGCCACGACATGGACTACTGGCGTGCGCAGTTGCCGGGCGAGTTGTCCTGGATGGCGTCCTAGCCGGGGCACACATGACAGTCCCGCAGGAAGTGACCTCCAGCCCGCCCCGCCAAGCGGGGCGGCGCACGAAGGGGACGGGATTTCGCCCGGACATCGAGGGATTGCGCGCCGTCGCGGTCATCGCGGTCGTGCTCTACCACGCGGGCATACCGGGCGTCACCGGCGGCTACATCGGTGTGGACGTCTTCTTCGTCATCTCCGGCTTCCTCATCACCGGGCTGCTCTGGCGCGAGGTCACCACCACCGATACCGTCCGCCTGGGCCGCTTCTACGGCGCACGCGCCCGGCGCCTGCTGCCCGCCGCGGCCACCGTCGGCGTCGTCACCGCCGCAGCGGCCGCCGCGGTGCTGCCGCCGCTGCAGGCGCGCGGCGTCTTCCTCGACGGGATCGCCAGCGCACTCTACGTCGGCAACTACCGGTTCGCCCTGCAAGGCACCGACTACTTGTCTTCCGACGGCCCTTCGCCTTTCCAGCATTACTGGTCGCTGGGGGTCGAGGAGCAGTTCTATCTGGTGTGGCCGGTGCTGATTATCGGCACCGCGTGGCTGGTCCGCCGCGTGAAGAGCGGCGCCGCCGAGCGGGCCACCCCGTATGCGGTGGTGCTCGCGTTGGTCGGCACGGCTTCGCTGGCGGCGGGCGTGATATGCACCCGCACGTCGCCCGGCTGGGCGTTCTTCTCGCTGCCCACGCGCGCCTGGGAGCTGGCGGCCGGCGGCCTGGTGGCGCTGTCGATTCAGCAGTGGCGCAGGCTGCCCCTGCTACCCGCGGCGATCGCCGGGTGGGGCGGTCTGGCGCTGATCGCGCTCACCTGCACCCAGCTGCGTCCCGGCACCCCGTACCCCGGCACCGCGGCGCTGCTGCCCGTGCTGGGCACCGCGCTGGTGATCGGCGCCGGTTGTGTCACCGGTGGGCTGGGGGCCGGCCGCGTGCTGTGCCGGCCGGCGATGCGCGCGATCGGCCGGGTGTCGTACTCGTGGTACCTGTGGCACTGGCCGGTGCTGCTGCTCATGCCGCAGCTGCTGGGCGAGCCCGCCGGTCTGCCGGCCCGGCTGACCGCGACCGCCGTCTCCGCCGGACTCGCCGTGATCACCCTGCATCTGGTCGAGGACCCCGGCCGGTTCGCCGCCGCCCTGCGTCGGTCGGTGAAGGCCAGCCTCGCGGTGGCCGGTGCCGCCAGCGCCGCGGCGGCCTGCGCGTGCGTGCTGTTGCTGACGCTGACACCGGTGCCCGCGGGTCATGGCCTGGCGGCCCCGAAAGCCAACATCGTCGCGGTGTCCCCGACGAACGTCCCCGCCGTCAGCCCACGGGAAGCGGCGGTGCGCCAGGCGTTCGCGCAGGTGCGCGACGCGGTCGCGGCGTCCGCGGCCCTGCGGGCCGTCCCGTCCAACCTGGACCCGCCGCTCGCCAGGGCCCCGGCCGACAAGGCGGCCGTCTTCGTCAACGGTTGCGTGCGATCGTGGCGCGACGTCGGCCAAAGCGAGTGCGCGACGGGCGATGTCGCGTCGCCGACGACGGTGGCCCTGGTCGGCGACTCGCACGCCGCCATGTGGGAGCCGGCGTTCCAGCGGGTGGCCGAGCAGCGGCACTGGCGGCTGGAGGCGCTGGCCAAGGTGACCTGCCCGCTGCTGGAACTGCGCATCACCAGCCCGTATCTGGGTCGCGCGTACACAGAGTGCGTGCAGTGGCGCGGCCAGATCATGGACCGGTTGAGGGCCGAGCACCCGCGCCTGGTCGTGCTGGACATGAGCCGGCGCTACGGGGCGGATTTCGGTTTCACCTCGTACGACCCCGCATGGATCGACAGCCTGGGCCGCACCGTGGCGCAGTTGCGCAGCACCGGCGCGACCGTGCTTGTCCTCGGGCCCGCCCCGGATCCCCACGGCTCCGCGCCCGCCTGCCTGTCCGGACACCTCGACGACGCCACCGCGTGTGCGCCGACCCGACCGGCCGCGCTGGACGACGGCGGTATCGGCGCCGAGCGGGCGGCGACCACGGGCGCCGGCGGGCAGTACGCCGACCTGACCGACCTGTTCTGCGCCCCCGACCGCTGCCCGGTGATCGTCGGCAACACCCTGGTTTTCCGGGACGACAACCACGTCACGACCGAATACGCGCAACTGCTGACACCCGTGATCGGTGCCCTCGCGGACCGCGCCCTAGCGGATGGCTGACGCGTAATGAACTTCTCGCCGAAGACGAACGTCATATCAGTGAAAGGTGTTTGGAGGTTTTGAGATGACTCCGCTGCTGCTGATCTGCATTGCGGCCGTCGCGCCGGTCGCCGGCGTTGGACTGATGCAGTTGCAAACGCGCCTTGAGCAATGGGACTACGAGCGGCACGCGGAAGACTAGCCCTTCATAGGGAGATTTCCATTAACGTCTTGCGCGCCTGAGGCTTCGGTTTATCACCGAGACATCACCGAGACAGCTGCATGCCGATCAGCGGCGCGATCTTGTCCGCCAGATACTGATGCCCCGCGTCGTTGGGGTGCACGCCGTCCGGGCCGATCAGGTCGGGTCGGTCGACGAACCAGCGGTCACCGATCGGATCGACGAACGCCGCTCCCGCGGCCCGCGCCGCGCCGTTGAGCACGTCGCGAATCTGCAGGATCGACTCGGGCACATCGGCGGTCGGCCACGGCGGCCCGATCACCAGCAACCTCGCGGACGGCGACAGGCTTCGCGCGAGATCGAAGGTGTCGCGCGCGTTTCCGGCCAGCCGCTGGGGATCTTCGGGATGGAAGCCCTCGTCGTTGCGGGAGCCGAAGAACACCACCAGCGCATCGTCGGGCTTGACCGCCCTCCCGGTTAGATCCTCGAAGATGCTGCCGTGGTCGCCGGGCACGCCATAGCCGGCCCTGCCCTCGGCCGCCACGTCGGGTGCGATCCGCACGCCTCGCTGGGCGAGCCTGTGCCAGGCCACAGCGGTCCACGATTTCGGACCCAGGCCGCCCTCATCGGTTCCGGTGGTGTAGGAGTCGCCGATCACGGCCACGTGGTTCAGCCGGGAATCCATGGTCAGCGTTTCGTAGGCCCGCGCTCGCGCCGGGCGCGCGGGGTTCGCAACGACGACGCCCATCACGAGGGCGAGGCCGAGGACGAACGTGGCCAGGCGACTCACTACTGCCTCCCCGGAAACTGCATCGTCGTGCGCCGCACCCAAATCAACGGAATCGTACGAGGAAACGGCGCGAACTGCGCGTCAATCCGCCGAATCGCGGCTGGCCGCTATCGCCATGGTATCGATGGATTCCGCGCGCTACTCGATCGGCGCACCGAGGTGAACATCACACCGCGCGGGCCGAAATCGCTTCCCGCGCATCCTCGATCGGGCGAACCTTGGCGCTGACCGGCTCCTCCAGCCCGATTTTCGCGCTCGCGGGTCTGACGTCGACCATCCGACGCATCCAGCGCCGGGCGGGCTCTTCAACGAAGTGGTACAGCAGGACTGAGATACCCACGGCGATCGCGAGCAGGCCGACGATGTTCCATTTCCATGGGTTGTCCTGCGGCGTGAGCTGGAACTCTTCGACGGCCCATCCCCAGGCGGTATGCACCAGCTCATGCACCATGTACAGGCAGAACGAGATCTGCCCGCCGTACACCATGACCCGGGTGGACAGTGTCCTCGGCAGGCTACCCACGCCGATCGCCAGCGCTATCACCAGCGGAACGAACAGCATGTCGACCACCCCGCCGCTGTCGTTCTCCACGACCCCGGCTATCGGATGGGCGTTGAACCAGTAGAGGACGCCCACCATGGCCGCCAGGAGAAGCAGGGACACGTACCCCGCGACGCGGCGACCGCGATCGGTCAGCCGCAGTCTGCGCACGGCGGCACAGGCCAGGGCGCCGGCGGTGAACTGCGTCACGATCCGCGGCAGCCAGCTCCAGGGTGTGTAGAAGTGGCCGCTGGCCAACAGCATCACCACGGGCGGCAACGACGCCGCGAACGCCAGCAACATCAGGCTCCGCGCCCTCGTCGCCTGCTTCATCCGCAGAATCACCAGCACGAGCACGCCAAAGAGCAGGTAGGCCAACCATTCCGCGCTGATCGACCAGGCCGGCCCGTCCCAACTGGAGTCGTCGAAGAACGGCACGAACCACAGCTGCACCAGCAGGATCTGGCGCACGTAGCTGATCGCGGTGAGCTGGCCGGCGTCGGGCGACGGCACGTGACCGACGTGCAGGGTGAAGACCACCCACAGGGCGGCCAGGTGCAGCGTGACCAGGTACACCGGCCACACCCTGGCCAACCGCAGCCACAGGAAGTGCAGGGTCGCCCGCGTCGACCACGACCGGCCCATGCGCTCGAGGTAGTTCCAGGTCAGCACGAATCCGCTGAGGATGAAGAACAGGTCGACGCCCTGGGCCCCACAGTTGAGCACGGGCGCGAGTGCGTCGCGGAAGTCCGGCGACACATCGGCCAGCATCGGCCGGAAGTGAAACAGCACCACCCACACCGCGGCGACTATGCGGAGTCCCGTCAGGGCCCTGATCTCGCCCCTGATCTCTCCGCCGCGCACGTCGCTCTTTCCGTCTGGACTCTCGCTGTTTCGTTCACCGATTGCCCGGCTCGTCCGGGCGGCGCTTCACGTCCGGCTGACCGGGCGATCACAGGCCCCCCGACTGGCAACCGGCAGCCCTGGCAGCGTAACAGCGCGAGCGCGGCGATCGCGTGATGGGCCGTGGCGTGGCACGGCTGTTTTCGGACCGGCCGCTGTGCCGCGCGACCGCCGTCGACGTTGCTTTGGCCCCGGCAAGGGCCCCCGAAAGTCGCTTCTTAGCAAAGAGTTAGGAGGGGCTTTCGGTCTCCTTAGATTTGAGGGGCACCTTTAGGGGACAGGTTTCGGGGAATGAGGCGCTCATGACAATCACCACCGTCGCGACTCGGCACGGTTACGGCACCTTCCACTGCGGCGGCGCCCAGATTCGCGCCCACTGCCGTCACCTGGCGACCGTGGTGACCATCCGCGGCGAAATCGACGCCGTCAACGTCGATCGGGTCAGCGAGTACGTCCGGCGAATCGTCCTCGGGAGCAATCCGGTGGTGCTCGACCTGAGCGACGTGAGGTACTTTGCTGCGGCCGGACTCTCGCTCGTGCACGGGCTTGACGAGGAGTGTCGTGTCGCCGGGGTGGAGTGGACATTGGTCGCGAGCGCCGCGGTCGCGGCCCTGCTGGGTGACCAGGTCGAGTTCCCGATTGCGCGCTCGGTCCGCGAGGCGCTCCGCACCCTGGCCGACGCCATCGTCGATCGCCGTCGGCTCGTGCTGCCGCTGATCAAGAAGACGGCCTAGTTTTTCGAGGGGACCGCTCCCGCAACAGCCGGGCGATCCCCACCACCGCCAGCACCCCGGCGGTCGTCACCAGCACCAGAGTCAGCAACAGCAGCTCGGGGTTGTACACCAGCGACGTCGTGAACGGCTGCCCGTCCGCGATGGGCGCGACACGCACCGTGCGGCGCGCGTGCACCCAGGTCACGCCCGCGCCCACCAGCGCCGCACAGGCCAGGGCCAGCTCAACCAGGGTCCCGAAGGCCCGATAGCGGGCGATCATGACGGCGACCCGTCTTCAAAATCGTCCTCGCCGACATCGGATCCGGCGGGTTCCACCCGCTCCTGAACCAGTGGGGTCAGCGCCGCCCGAAGCTGACGATGCCGACGCGCCCAGGCCTGGGCGGTGCGATCGTTCGTGAGCTTGAGACCGATGCCGATCCGGCCGCGCGGCACCCCCATCAATTCGCCGAGCGCCCGCGCGGACTGCCACCTCGCCAGCTCCTTGCCGGAAGCCTCGTGGTGTTCGGGCTCCGGATAAACCCTGACGATTTCGCGCACCAGGATGGTTTCGGTGCCCTGCCGCAAGGCGTCCCCGGTGAGCTCGACGGAGACATGAATCCGCGCCGCCTTCACCTGCAACCCCACGAACGCCGACACCAGCACCAAGAAGATCGCCGGGACAATCAGCGCCACCCGGGCTCCGCTCCAGATTTCAATCAGGACCATGGCCCCCGCCGATGCCGGGCCCAACGCCACCCACCACCAGCTGGCGCCGGGCTCGTAGAACAACGGTGTTGGTTCGCCGGCCCTCGCCGCGCTCTCTGATGTCAAAGCACGCCCCATCTCACGAAAGCCACCCCGCCACGTCCGCGGCCCAATAGGTCAGCACGATATCGGCGCCGGCACGCCGGATGCTCGTCAGCGACTCCAGCGCCGCGGCACGCCCGTCGATCCAGTTGTTGGCGGCCGCAGCGCAAATCATCGCGTATTCCCCCGAGACCTGATAGGCGGCCACCGGCACCGGCGAAATCGAGGCCGCCGCGGACACTACATCGAGGTAACCCATCGCGGGCTTGACCATCACGATGTCGGCGCCCTCGTCGAGGTCCAGCCGGATCTCGCGGAGCGCCTCGCGGAAGTTGCCCGACTCCTGCTGGTAGGTGCGCCGGTCCCCGGACAGGCTCGAGCTCACCGCTTCGCGGAAGGGGCCGTAGAACGCCGAGGCGAACTTCGCCGCGTAGGCCAGGACCACCACGTCGGTGTAGCCGGCCGCGTCCAGGCCATCGCGGATCGCCGCCACCTGGCCATCCATCATCCCGCTCGGCCCGACCACGTGGGCGCCCGATTCGGCCTGTGCCACAGCGAGTTTGACGTACCGAGCCAAGGTGGCGTCGTTGTCCACCCGGCCCCTGGCATCCAGGACCCCGCAGTGCCCGTGATCGGTGAACTCGTCCAGGCAGGTGTCGGCCATCAACACCGTGGCGTCACCGAGGTCCTTGGCCAGGTCACGCAGCGCGACGTTGAGGATGCCGTCGGGGTCGGTGCCGGCCGAGCCGGTCGGGTCCTTGTCCTGCTCGCGGGGCACACCGAACAGCATCAGCCCGCCGACCCCGGCGGCGACGGCGTCTTCCGCGGCCCCGCGCAGCGAATCCCGGGTGTGCTGAACCACGTTCGGCATCGACGGGATCGGCCGCGGTTCGTCGATTCCGTCGGCGACGAACATGGGCAGCACCAAATGCCTTGGCTCCAGGGACGTTTGCGCCACCAAGCGACGCAACGCGGGGGTCGAGCGGAGCCGGCGCGGGCGCTGCCGCGGATACGTGCTCATGGAGCGGCGACTCGCTGCGCGGTTTCATAGCCGCGAGCGTGCGCAGAATGCCAGCCCCGACGGCGTGTCGGTGTACAAACACGCACGCTCGCGTGTCTGGCAGCCACTAGCGCCTGCGGCTCTTCTTGCGCGGCGGTGGCAGCGCGCCCTCGGCGCGCAACCGCGCGGCGTGTTCGGCCAGGGCGTCGACCAGGGGGCCGACGGCGGCGGTATCGGGCTGGACGTCGACCCGCAAGCCGAACTCGGCGGCGGTCTCGGCCGTCTTCGGGCCGATGCAGGCGATGATCGTCCGCGCGTGCGGCTTGCCGGCGATGCCGACGAGGTTTCGCACGGTCGAACTGGAGGTGAAGCACACCGCGTCGAAGCCGCCCGTCTTGATCATTTCGCGGGTGGCCGCCGGCGGCGGCGCGGCGCGCACCGTGCGGTAGGCGGTGACGTCCTCGATCTCCCAGCCGCGCTCGCGCAACCCCTCGGCCAGCGTCTCGGTGGCGATGTCGGCCCGCGGCAGCAGGACACGGTTCACCGGGTCGAAAATGCTGTCGTAGGGCGGGAAGTCGTCGAGCAGACCCACTGAGGACTGTTCCCCGGCCGGCACCAGCTCGGGGCTGATCCCGAAGGCGCGGACCCGGTCGGCGGTCGACTCGCCGACGCAGGCGATCTTCACGCCCGAGAACGCGCGGGCGTCCAGACCGAACTCACCGAACTTCTCCCACACCGCACGCACCGCGTTGGTGGAGGTGAACACCACCCACTGGAAGCGGCCGTCGACCAGGCCCTTGACGGCCCGCTCCATCTGGGCGGGGCTGCGCGGCGGCTCGACGGCGATGGTCGGCACCTCGATCGGCAGCGCGCCGTAGGAGGTCAGCCGCTCGCTCATCTCGCCGGCCTGGTCCTTGGTGCGGGGCACCAAAACCGTCCAGCCGTACAAGGCGCGGCTTTCCCACCAGTTCAGCTTCGCCCGGCTGGCCACGGTCTTGCCGATGGTCACCACGAGCGGGCCGGTCATCGGGCCGGCCGGGTCGTTGCCGCCCAGGACGGCCGGGTCGGTCAGGCCGTGCAGCGTGGTCTCGACCGAACGCTGCTGGCAGGTGGTGCCCTGCGCGGTCACCACGCAGGGTGTGGCCTCGGCCAGCTCGTGGTCGATCAGGGCGCGGGCCGCGTCGGCCAGATGTGACGCGCCGGCCTGCAGGATCAGCGGGCCGGGAGCGGCCGCCAGCGCCTCCCAGTCCACGTCGCCACGCACGTCGGCGACCGTGTGCGACGAGCCCAGCGGCAGCCCCGCGTAGGTCGGGACGGCGCTGGTGGCGGCCAGGCCGGGCACGATCTCGATGTGCAGGTGGCTGCGCGCGACGGCGTTCACCTCGGTGGTGACCGCGTCGAGCGTCAGCGGGTCACCGGCCACCAGCCGCACCACGTCGGCGCCGGAGCGGGCCTCGGCGACCAGCGTCTTGGCCACCTCGGCGGGCTCGCCCAGGGCCGGGCGGACGTCGGGGCCTTCGGATATCACCGCGGGCGCCGACGGGGCGCAATCGCCCCCGGGCCCTTGGCCACTGCCTTCGGCGTTCGTCGGGGCCGGGCCGGCCGGCGCCGGGCCGGAGACCGGTGGCAGGTCCTTGCCGATCAGCGCGAGCACGGGCTCGGGCACGTCGGGGTCGGTGAATACCAGGGCGGCGTTGGCCAGCACCGCGGCGGCCCGCGTCGTCAGCAATCCCGGGTCGCCGGGCCCCGAGCCCACGAACATGATGTGGCCCGGTCTCGGCTTACGCCCTCGCGTCGTCATTGTCGCTCCCAAGTGACTCTCTTTAGTTTCCTCGCGCGGGGTCTTGCCGCGCTCCCCCAATCAGCTCTCCGGCGCCCAGCTCGAGCAGCTCGGCGGCGACCGAGAGCCCCAGCTCTCGTGCCCGACCGGGAGTGCCGATGCCGGACGCGCGGATCACGTCGGACCCGTCCAGCGCCGCCACACAGCCGCGCAGAGACAGCTCTTCGAAGATCCCGCCTTCCTCATCGATGGACTCGACCACTTAGGCGATCGCTCCCACCGGTGCGGAGCAGCCGGCCTCC
>NZ_JAOPWB010000139.1 GCF_025965855.1 Mycobacterium sp.
GGATCGTCGTGCCCACCAGCTCCGACTGCCCGGCACCGTCCGCACTGCCGTCGATGACCAGCGCGTCGGCCGTGATCAGGCCCAGGCCTTCGACGGTGACGAAGCGCTTGCTCGCGGCGAGATAGTCCGCGACCGCCTCCGGATCGTTGCCGGCGTCGGCGATGATCCCGCGAAGCAGGTTCACCATGGGATTGTCCGTGGGTTCCGCCGAACGCAGACTGTCGATGAGCGGCTGGTTCATGGCCGCGCTGTGCATCCCGCCGGTCAGCACGGCGTCGGCGGCGGCGAGAACGGCGATCCGCTCGAACAGGTCCGGCTGCTCGCTCGCCGCGAGCAGCAACGCCCACGCACCGGCGGAGAACCCGATGGCGTCGACCGAACCGTGCTTGGCGGCCTCCTCGAGGAGGAGGTCGGCGGCGTCGCGCTGAGCGGCATCCTTGGCTGTCCCGTGGCCGGGAAGATCGACGCCGATCACGGTCCGGCCGGCTGCTTCGAGTTTGTCGACCCAGCCGTTGCGCCGCCACAGCGATTCGAAGTTCGACCCCATGCCGTTGATGAGAATCACCGGCCGGTCGACTGCCGCACTGACCGAGCTTGAGTCGCTCATGCCTTTTTCTCCTTGTCACGGTTACTGGAAGATCGCTTGCGGTAGCGGGCGCCGGCTACCTGTTCAAGCGCGAAGGGAACTCAGGACCCACGATCGACCCTGGCAGGATAGTATTTGCCAAGATGTTCTTTGTCAATACTAGTCTGATGAGGACACCGGCGGCCGGACGGCACGGTCTCGATCTGATGACGCCACGGCGCGGACATTGGGTACGATGCCGACATGGAAGGCTCCGAACATCCGTTGCACGGCGACGTCAACTGGCTGCTGAACCGCGCTTGGCTCGGATTCGGCCAAAGTAAGTCCGCCGCACTGGAGGCGACCGGGGTGACCCTCAAAGAACACTTCGTGATGGTCGCGCTGATGTCCTCGCCGATGACCCAGCTGGAGTTGTCCACGCTCGTCAAGATCGACAAGTCCGTCATCTCCGCGACCCTGGACTCCCTCGAGACCCAAGGACTGGTTGTCCGAACCCCGGATCCGCGGGACCGCCGGGCTCGCCGGCCGACCCTGACCGCCCGCGGCCGCAAGCTCTGCCAGCGTGCGACGACCGCGACACAGAAGGCCGAGCAGGATCTCCTCGACCGGGTCGACCCCGCCCAGCGGCAGGCCTTCCTCGACGTACTCCGGCACTACGCCTTCTCCGAGTTCGTCGACGCTCCAGGGTTCACGCGGGACCTGCAGAAATAGGGACTGACCGGCAGACCTGACCTTAGCCGCGAGTCGGAACACGGTCAAGGACTATTCAGTCCTTACTGTACGCGCCCGGGCGGTGCTCGCGCAGTGGTCGACACAGCCGCCGGAACCGGCGATCGCGGAGCCCGGCGAGATACAGTTGGCTCGTGGTTTCCAACGGACGTTCCAGCGATCCCCCAGCCGGTGCCCGGCGAGCGCGCGGCACCATGCGCTTGGGCGCGCTGGCCCAGCAGGAGATCAAAGCCCGGCTGCTGGAAGGGGTCTACACCGCCGGGCAGAAGCTGTCGGTGGAGGAGCTCAGCGCCGAGTTCGAGGTCAGCAGGCAGCCGATCATGGAGGCGCTGCGCGTGCTGTCCGCCGACGGGCTGGTCACCATCATTCCGCAGGTCGGGTGCCGGGTGGCCAGCTACGGCGCACAGGAGGTGCGCGACTTCTTCGCCCTGTTCGCCGGGATGGAAGGCGCCGTCGCCGCCCTCGCCGCGACCCGGCGCACCGACGCGGATCTGCGCGCCCTGAACGAGATATCGGCCCGCATCGGGGCACTGGTCGACGAGGAGGACCTCACCGAGCGGGCCCACGCCTACCGCATCCGCAATCGCGAGTTCCACGCGCAGATCCACGCGATGGCCGACTCCGCGATCATCGCGGACCTGAGCCAGCGCATGTGGGACCTCAGCGACTTCCTGATCAACACCGCCGAGCTGACCCAGCCGCTGCACAGCGTCGCCCACCGCCACGTCGATCACGAGAGCATTCGCCGGGCCCTGCGGGCCAAGGACGGCGAGCTGGCGCGGCGCACCCTGGAGGACCACATCCTGGCCAACGTCGTCGAGGCGCACTGACTCCCTAGCGGCTTGCCGCGTCGGGTAGGCCGGAGGCCGCGGCCCGTACTGACTCGACGATGCTCTGGTAGCCCGTGCAGCGGCAGATGTTGCCGGCCAGGGCCTCCCGGATCACCGCGTCGGTCGGGTCGGTGTCGCGGGCCAGCAGCCAGCGCGTGGCGAAGATCTGGCCCGGGAGGCAGAAACCGCACTGAAAACCGTCGTTGTCCCAGAAAGCCTGCTGCACCGGGTCCAGCTCACCGCCCTGCGCCACCCCCTCCAGAGTGGTGATCTCGGCGCCCTCGGCCGCGGCCGCCAGCACCAGGCAGGACTTGACGGGCTGCCCGTCGAGCTCCACCGTGCATGAGCCGCAGTCGCCGTTCAGACATCCGGCGTGAGTGCCTTTGAGACGAAGCTGCTCGCGCAGCACTTCGACGAGCAGGTGCCGGTCTTCGCACCGGACCCGGCAGGCCCGGCCGTTCACCGTCATCGTCACGTCCCGATCCGGTACGGGTTCGGTCATCGGTTCTCCTCCAAGGTTCGGCGCAGGGCACGGCGCACGACGACCCCGGCCACCATGCGGCGGTAGCTGCCCGGGGCCAGCTCGTCGTCCCAGGGTTCGCCGATCCGCGCGGCCACCCAGTCGTCGACTTCGGCGTCGCTCAGGAGCCAGCCGGCGTCGTCGAGTACCGGGGCCAGGTCGAGTTTGATCGGCCGGGTGCTGATCGCCCCGAGCGTGACCGTGGCGCCGAAGTACCCGCCACCAGCAGGCGGCAGTACGGCCGCGGCGGTGGCGATGGGCCAGCTGCCCTCGGCGAGCTTGAGCTTGTAGTAGCCGAGCCGGGCCGCCCGCGTCGCCACCGTGACCCCCGTCAGCAGCTCGCCGCGGCGCAGGTCCACCCGGTAGGCGTCGAGGAAGAACGCGGCCGCCGGGGTGGTGCGGGGCCCGCCGGGTCCATGCAGGTGCATCGTCGCGTCCAGCGCCACCAGCGCCGCGGGGACCTCTGTGGACGGATTGGCGTAGGCGGCGGAGCCGCAGATCGTGCCCTGGCAACGGATCTGCGGACCGCCGGTGATCCCGCCCGCCACCCGTTGCAACAACTGCGCCGCGCCGGGGAAGGCCGACGCGGTAAGCAGGTGGGCGTAGGTGACCGTGGCCCCGATGTGGACGCTGTCGGCCGTGACC
>NZ_JAOPWB010000178.1 GCF_025965855.1 Mycobacterium sp.
CGACAACCGGCCGCTGACCTGGGAGGAGTTCGCCGACCGGATCGGGCAGACGGTGTACCTGTCGGCGACCCCCGGGCCGTACGAGCTGAGCCAGTCCGGCGGCGAGTTCGTCGAGCAGGTGATCCGTCCGACGGGGCTGGTGGATCCCAAGGTTCTGGTCAAGCCGACCAAGGGCCAGATCGACGACCTGATCGGGGAGATCCGCAAGCGCGCCGCCGCCGACGAGCGGGTGCTGGTGACGACGCTGACCAAGAAGATGGCCGAGGACCTCACCGACTACCTGCTGGAGATGGGCATCCGGGTGCGCTACCTGCACTCCGAGGTGGACACGCTGCGCCGGGTGGAGCTGCTGCGCCAGCTGCGCCTGGGCGACTACGACGTGCTGGTCGGCATCAACCTGTTGCGCGAGGGCCTCGACCTGCCGGAGGTGTCGCTGGTGGCGATCCTCGACGCCGACAAGGAAGGCTTCCTGCGCTCGACGCGCAGCCTGATCCAGACCATCGGCCGGGCCGCCCGCAACGTGTCCGGCGAGGTGCACCTGTACGCCGACACCATGACCGACTCCATGAAGGAGGCCATCGACGAGACCGAACGGCGACGCGCCAAGCAGACCGCCTACAACGAGGCCAACGGCATCGATCCGCAGCCGCTGCGCAAGAAGATCGCCGACATCCTCGACCGCGTCTACGCCGAAGCCGCGGATACTGACGCCAGCGAGTCGGTCCCGCTAGGCGGTTCCGGGCGCAGCATGTCACGCGGCCGGCGCGCCCAGGGCGAGCCCGGCCGCGCGGTCAGCGCCGGTGTCTTCGAGGGCCGCGACACGTCGAACATGCCGCGCGCCGAACTGGCCGACCTGATCAAGGACCTCACCGCACAGATGATGGCCGCCGCCCGTGACTTGCAATTCGAGCTGGCGGCCCGGTTCCGCGACGAGATCGCCGACCTCAAAAAGGAACTGCGCGGGATGGACGCCGCCGGCCTGAAGTGACGCACACCGGCACCATCGCCGGCAGCTGGCGCGAGCTGCTGGGCGCCAAGTACCTGGGAATATCGGTCGTGCTGGCCGGTGGCGTGGCGTTGTATGCCACCAACGAGTTCCTGACCATCAGCCTGCTGCCGAACACCGTCGCCGAGATCGGCGGCAGCCGCCTCTACGCGTGGGTGACCACCCTGTATCTGGTCGGGTCGGTGATCGCGGCGACCATGGTCAATCCGATGCTGGTGCGCGTCGGGGCCCGCCCGTCGTACCTGATGGGGCTGACCGTCTTCGGTGTCTCCAGCCTGGCGTGCGGTGCGGCCCCCAACATGGAGATCCTGATCGCGGCGCGTGCCCTGCAAGGCGTGGCCGGCGGCCTGCTGGCCGGCCTGGGCTATGCGGTCATCAACGCGGCGCTGCCCCGCTCGCTGTGGACTCGGGCGTCGGCGCTGGTGTCGGCGATGTGGGGGGTCGCGACAGTGGTCGGGCCCGCGACAGGCGGCCTGTTCGCACAGTTCGGGTTGTGGCGGTGGGCGTTCGTCGCGATGGCGGTTCTGACGGCGCTGATGGCCATGCTGGTGCCGATCGCGCTGCCCGCGGGCCGGGGCGGCCCGAGCGCCGAGACACCGGCGCTGCGGGTCCCGGTGTGGTCGCTGCTGCTGATCGGTGCGGCGGCCCTGGCGGTCAGCGTCGCCCAGATCCCGCACAACATCGTCGCGACCGCAGGGCTGCTCGCCGCCGCCGTCGCGCTGGTCGGGTTGTTCGCGATCGTCGACTGGCGGATGCATGCGGCGGTGTTGCCGCCCAGCGTGTTTGGGCCGGGACCCTTGAAATGGATCTACCTGGCCATGGGCCTGCTGATGGTCGGGGCGATGGTGGACACCTACGTGCCACTGTTCGGTCAGCGGTTGGCCCACCTGACGCCGCTGGCGGCCGGATTCCTGGGTGCGGCGCTGGCGGTCGGCTGGACGTTCTCCGAGATCGTCAGCGCCTCGCTGGAGAGCCCGAGGGCCATCGGGCGGGTGATCGCGGTGGCGCCGGTGGTGGTGGCGTCGGGCCTGGCGTTGGGTGCGCTCACCCAGCGCGACAACGCGTCCGCCGGGACCGTCGCCGCCTGGACGCTCGCGTTGCTCATCGCGGGGATCGGGATCGGGATGGCCTGGCCCCATTTGTCCGTGCGCGCAATGGATTCCGTCGACGACCCGGCCGAGGGCGTCGCGGCGGCCGCGGCGATCAACACGGTGCAGCTCATCTCGGGGGCGTTCGGCGCCGGGGTGGCCGGTGTCGTGGTCAACACGACCCAGGGCGGCGACGTGATGGCGGCCCGCTGGTTGTTCGCCGTGTTCGCCGCGTTGACCGGGGCCGGTGTCCTAGCTTCGTACCGCGCGGTCCGCGGCGATCGCTGAGCTGAGTCCGGTTCGTCGTCGGCGCTTTCACGCCCGCATCATCGCGTCGACTTGACGACCTGCGAGTAATGGAATTGCCAACGCTCGACGATGCGGAACCCGAGGTAGCTCGGGAATCGATACGCGGGGGCGCGCCCGAAGGCGGTTCCGGGCGGCAACGACTGTCCGGCTTGGTGATCGGGCAGTGACTTGTCCCGGTCGGTGATGGTCCAGATGGCCGGGCACTTGTTGATCTTGGCGGTCGTAAGCCACACGGCGACGTGGCCGTCCCACAGCCAGCCCACCCTGGGCCCGTAGGCGCCGCGTTCCACGTCGATCAGGGAGCGGAAGGCCGCCGGCCGGGTGGCCAACAGGGCCCGGATGGGCCCGGGCCGCCAGGGCACGGTGTTGTCGACCAGCACGCAGTCCCGGGGCGCGGCATGGGAGCTGATCAGGTCGGCCACCTGGCTGTAATCCCAGCCCTCCTTGGCGTACGGCCAGCGTTGGATGAACAGGTAATTCGGCAGCCCGGCCGCGACCAACGCCAGCACCACCGCCGCGATCGGCCACGGTTTGCGGGCGATCGTGACGATGCAGACCGCCATGACGACGGCCGCCGCCGGAGCGGTGAAGATCAGGTAGCGCGGGTAGTAGATCGGTTCGCCGATGGCCGAGTAGACGACCACGAGCGCGGTGGGGAGGACGACCCACGCCGCGCAGATGATCAACAGGCTGCGGGTGTCGCCCGCCGGGCCCCGCGCGCCCCTGAGCCGGGCCGCCACCGCCGCGACGACGAGGACGCCCGTAAGAACGGCGAACGGAACGCTGTGGTCGAAGTACTGCCGCAGGACGATGTCGAAGGCGTAATGCCAGCTGACCGGGTAAATCCAGTTGACCTGAAACACCTGGCCGCGGGCGAACACGAGGAACGGCGTCATGATCGCGACGGCGACGGCCGAGCTGACGGCCCACCGGATGACCGGAGACTTGCGGGAGCCTTTCGGCGCCAGCAGCGGCAGCATCGCGGCGTACACCAGCACCAGCAGGACGAGATTGAGATTCAGCAGAATCGAGAGCATCAACGCCAGCGCGTAGCACACCCACAAGCGCGGCCGGTTGCGCCGAACCGCTGCGACCAGCAACACCGTCAGCCAGATGGCCGCGGCGGCCGCGAAGGCGTACGAGCGCGCTTCCATCCCCGCCCAGGTGGTGCGCGGCAAGATGGCGAAGACGGCACCTGCGCACACCGCGGTGGCACGCCCCGGGACGAACCGCTTGGTGAACACCGTGACGCCGGCGGCGGCGGCCCCGATAGCCAGGGCGCTGGGCGCCCGCGACCAGAACTCCGTCGGCGGAAAGATCGCGAACCAACCGTGCATGAGCAGGTAATACAGCCCGTGAACGGCGTCGATGTGGCCCAGCAGCTTCCACAGCTCGGGCAAGGTCCGGCTGGCCGAAGCCGAAATCGTGGCGCCCTCGTCGAACCACAACGACGGCCTGCAGGCCCAGGCGCCGCTGATGACGGCGGCGAACGCCGCGATCGCCCACGGATCGAGCAACCTGCCGCGCGGGCGCGCGGACTCCGGCTGGTCAGCGACGTCGGAGGCGCGCCGCTCAACAGTGGACATGGCCATGATGCTTGTCACTGTAGGGGTCGTCATGTGAACCGGCTCGCCATTACTCCTGGTGACGCGCGCGGTTCAGGGCCGCATTTCCCCAAAATATTGGAAATGCAAGGCTTTTCGCGTTAGCCGTGGTCATTCGGTCGTTTCGGCATCGCGCAAATTGTTCGTTGGTGCAGCATGACCCCGCAATTGCAGGTCGCGCCACGCCGCGCTGAGCCGCTAATCTGATCCCTCTTTTTCCGGCAAACACGATACTGTCTTGGGTTGGCGTACAACCGAAACTGGGAGGGTAAATGAGTGCCTATCGGACCGTGGTTGTCGGGACGGACGGCTCGGATTCATCGTTTCGTGCGGTGGACAAGGCAGCGCAGATCGCCGGGGACGGCGCCAAGTTGATCATCGCGTCGGCCTACCTGCCGCAGCCTGAGGACACCCGGGCCGCCGACGCTCTGAGGGACGAAAGCTACAAAGTGTCGGGCACCGCCCCGATTTACGCGATTCTGCAGGACGCCAAGGAGCGGGCACACAAGGCGGGGGCCAAGAACGTGGAGGAGCGGTCGATCGTCGGGGCCCCGGTCGACGCGCTGGTCAAGCTGGCCGAGGACGAAAAGGCCGACCTGCTGGTGGTCGGCAACGTCGGCCTGAGCACGATCGCGGGACGGCTGCTGGGATCGGTGCCGGCCAACGTCTCACGTCGGGCCAAGGTCGACGTCTTGATCGTGCACACCACGAGCTAACCAGCCGGACGCGTCGCTTCCGGGGCCCAGAGGGCCATGGAGCGCATGAGCAAATCGCGCTCCATCGCCATCTCGGCGATCTGCCTGCGCAAATCGTTGATCTCCTCGCGCAGATTCTGGCTCAACCGGCCGTCGGCGGCTTGGGCACGCTGATCCGGCCACGTCGCCTGGCCACGGGCGCGCTGCGGCTGGCCCGCGTCGCAAGCAACCTGGGGTATCACGCTGGGAGGCGGGCCGTATCGGCTCCTTGCCCCGTCTGCGGGTTGCGCGGCCCCGGTGCCGGTGCCGTGGCCTTCTCCGAACGCGAGGCCATCGGAGCGCGCCGGCCACTCCGCGCGGCCTACCAGCCGCGCTCGCGCCATTCGCCCAGGTGCGGGCGTTCTTCGCCCAACACGGTGTCGTCGCCGTGGCCGGGGTAGATGACCGTGGAGTCGTCGTACACGTCGAACACCCGGGTGGTGACGTCGTCGAGCAGCTGGCCGAAATCGCCGGGCTGCCAGGTCTTCCCGACACCGCCCGGGAACAGGCAGTCGCCGGTGAACAGCTGCGTGACCCCGCTGGTCGCGGGCCCGTCGAGGGCCAGCGCGATCGAGCCGGGAGTGTGCCCCCGTAGGTGGATGACGTCGAAGCTCAGCTCGCCGACCTGGACGGTGTCGCCGCCCGCCAGCAAACGGTCCGGTTTGACCGGCAGCGGCTCGGAGTCGATCTCGTTGGCGGCGGTCGGGGCACCGGTGGCCTTCGCCACGGCCTCGAGCGCCTGCCAGTGATCGAAGTGCTGATGGCTGGTGACGATCAGCGACACCTTCGGCGCGTACCGGTGGACCAGGTCTATCAGGACGTCGGCGTCGTTGGCGGCGTCGATCAGCAGTGTTTCCCCGGTCGCGGAACACGTCACTAGATACGCGTTGTTGTCCATCGGTCCCACCGACGCCTTTAGAATCGTGGCGCCGGGTAGGGTCCGGCGGGCCGCGGTACCAGGTTCGACGTGTCCGGTGTAGTTGTCGCTTGGCTCTTCCACGACGGTCATAGCGGCCACGTTACTGGTCAAACGTTGCTTGTCGGTATGGGCACATAGCATGGAATGCGGCGTGCGCAATATCCGCTGCGGCACGCAGAAGTTGCCACATAGTTTGCGAGAGAGGGCAGCGTGGCTGACCGCCTGATCGTCAAGGGCGCCCGCGAGCACAACCTGCGCGGCGTCGACCTCGACCTGCCGCGCGATTCGTTGATCGTGTTCACGGGACTGTCCGGATCGGGCAAGTCGTCGCTGGCGTTCGACACGATTTTCGCCGAGGGCCAGCGCCGCTACGTGGAGTCGCTGTCGGCCTACGCCCGCCAGTTCCTGGGGCAGATGGACAAGCCGGACGTCGACTTCATCGAGGGGCTTTCCCCGGCAGTGTCGATCGACCAGAAATCGACCAACCGCAACCCGCGATCGACCGTCGGAACCATCACCGAGGTCTACGACTACCTGCGGCTGCTCTACGCTCGCGCCGGCGCGCCGCACTGCCCGGTTTGCGGTGAGCGGATCGCCCGGCAGACGCCCCAGCAAATCGTCGACCAGGTGCTGGTGATGCCGGAGGGCACCCGGTTCCAGGTGCTCGCTCCCGTGGTACGCACCCGCAAGGGCGAGTTCGCCGACCTGTTCGAGAAGCTCAACGCGCAGGGCTACAGCCGGGTGCGCGTCGACGGCGTCGTGCACTCGCTGACGGATCCGCCAAAGCTGAAGAAACAGGAAAAGCACGACATCGAGGTGGTGGTGGACCGCCTCACCGTCAAGGCCAGCGCCAAGCAGCGGCTCACCGATTCGGTGGAGACCGCGCTGAACCTGGCCGACGGCATCGTGGTGCTTGAATTCATCGACCACGAGCACGACGCCCACAACCGTGAGCAGCGCTTCTCGGAGAAGCTGGCCTGCCCCAACGGGCACGCGCTGGCGGTCGACGACCTGGAACCGCGGTCGTTCTCGTTCAACTCGCCCTACGGCGCCTGCCCCGAGTGCACCGGCCTGGGCATCCGCAAGGAGGTCGACCCCGACCTGGTGGTGCCCGATCCCGACCGCACGCTGGCCGAGGGCGCGGTGGCGCCCTGGTCCACGGGCCACACCGCGGAGTACTTCACCCGGATGATGGCAGGGCTCGGTGACGAGCTGGGATTCAATGTCGACACGCCATGGCGCAAGCTGCCCGCCAAGGCCCGCAAGGCCATCCTGGAGGGATCCGACCACCAGGTGCACGTGCGATACCGCAACCGGTACGGTCGCACCCGGTCCTACTACGCCGATTTCGAGGGCGTGCTGGCGTTCCTGCAGCGCAAGATGGCGCAGACCGAATCCGAGCAGATGAAGGAACGCTACGAAGGCTTCATGCGTGACGTGCCCTGCCCGGTGTGTGGGGGCACCCGGCTCAAGCCGGAAATCCTGGCCGTCACGCTGGCCGCGGGGCGGCACGGCAAAAAGTCCATCGCCGAAGTGTCCGAGCTGTCGATCTCGGATTGCTCAGATTTTCTGAACGGGCTCACCCTCGGGCCGCGCGAACAGGCGATCGCCGGGCAGGTGCTGAAGGAAATCCAGTCGCGGCTCGGGTTTTTGCTCGACGTCGGGCTGGACTATCTGTCGCTGTCGCGCGCGGCGGCCACGCTGTCCGGCGGTGAGGCCCAACGCATCCGGCTGGCGACCCAGATCGGGTCCGGGCTGGTGGGCGTGCTCTACGTGCTCGACGAACCATCCATCGGGCTGCACCAGCGCGACAACCGTCGGCTCATCGAGACCCTCACGCGCCTAAGGGATTTGGGTAACACGCTGATCGTCGTCGAACACGACCAGGACACCATCGCGCACGCCGACTGGATCGTCGACATCGGTCCGAGGGCCGGCGAGCACGGCGGCCAGATCGTGCACAGCGGAACCTACCGCGAGCTACTCGCCAACAAGGAATCGATCACCGGCGCTTACCTGTCGGGCAAGGAAAGCATCGAGATTCCTGCGATCCGGCGGCCCGTCGACCGGCGGCGTCGACTGACCGTCGTCGGCGCGCGCGAGCACAACCTGCGGGGCATCGACGTGTCCTTCCCGCTCGGTGTGCTCACCTCGGTGACCGGGGTATCCGGATCCGGCAAGTCGACGCTGGTCAACGACATTCTGGCCGCGGTGCTGGCCAACCGGCTCAACGGCGCGCGGCAAGTCCCGGGCCGCCATACCCGGGTCACCGGGCTGGACCACCTGGACAAGCTGGTGCGTGTCGACCAGTCGCCGATCGGCCGCACGCCGCGGTCCAACCCGGCGACCTACACCGGGGTGTTCGACAAGATCCGCACCCTGTTCGCGGCCACCACCGAGGCCAAAGTCCGTGGCTATCAACCGGGTCGATTCTCGTTCAACGTCAAGGGCGGTCGCTGCGAGGCGTGCACCGGCGACGGCACCATCAAGATCGAGATGAACTTCCTGCCCGACGTGTACGTGCCGTGCGAGGTCTGCCATGGCGCCCGGTACAACCGGGAAACCCTGGAAGTGCATTACAAGGGCAAGACCATCTCCGAAGTGCTGGACATGTCGATCGAGGAAGCGGCCGAGTTCTTCGAGCCGATCACCGGCATCCACCGGTATCTGCGCACGCTCGTCGACGTCGGGCTGGGCTATGTCCGGCTCGGCCAGCCCGCCCCGACGCTGTCCGGTGGTGAGGCGCAGCGCGTCAAGCTGGCCGCGGAATTGCAGAAGCGATCGACCGGTCGGACCATCTACATCCTCGACGAGCCCACCACCGGCCTGCATTTCGACGACATTCGCAAGCTGCTCAAGGTCATCAACGGCCTTGTCGACAAAGGCAATACGGTCATCGTCATCGAACACAACCTGGACGTGATCAAGACGTCCGACTGGGTCGTCGACATGGGGCCGGAGGGTGGCGCCGAGGGCGGAACCGTTGTCGCCGAAGGCACTCCGGAGGACATCGCCGCGGTGCCGGAAAGCTACACGGGCAAGTTCCTCGCCGACGTCGTCGACCCGTCGGGTGGTGCGCCGCGGCGGTCGAGCGGGCGCCGCAAGGCCACCGCCTGAGAGGCTTCCGTCGCGACACTGAAACGTCGCACACGACACGCCGGAAAACGCTGCCACCGTTTCAGTTTCGCGGCCAGATCAGCCCGACCTGACACCGGCTTTCGACAGCGGCGACGGGAACCGCGGGCTGATCCGCACGCCGTCCAGCCACGAGGTCAGCTCGTCGGCGCGTCGCTGCAGAGCACGCCGTCCGTCGGGACCCGGGTCTTCGAGGAGCTGCAGCCGGACGCGGGCGCCGCAGTCCTGATACCAGCCGCCCACCACGCGCCCGTTCCACCAGGCCGTGGGGCCGGCGTTGCCGTTGCCGTCGAAAACCTGGGCGCGATGCTCGCCGAGGTACCAATCGCGCTGAAACCAGCCCATTGTGGTGACGTCCAGGCCCGGCAGCAGCGCGCACCACGGCGGCACATCGGGTTCGGGATCGAGGTCGTCGGGCAGCGCCCAGCCGGGGCTGCCGTGCAGGTCGACTTCCACCGCGCCGACGTCGGCCAGGGCATGTCGGGCCGCCGTCAGCGTGGTGCCGAACCACCACTTGATATCGGCGACGGTCGCGGGCCCGAAGGCCGCCAGCCAGCGGCGGGTCAGGTCGGCCCGGGCTGGCCGGTCCGGTAGGGGGGCGCCCAGGTCGCCGAGCCAGTCCGCGGTGCTGGCCCAGCGCGGCCGCGACGTGGTCCAGCCGCCGTCGTTTGGGCCGCGCACGATCTCGCCTCGCGCCGACAGCACCGTCAGCACCCGCGGGCCCAGCGGAACCTGGCCGCCCCAACGCTTTCCGGGTGCCGGATCGTAGGTTCCGGCAAGCTCGGGCAGCGCGGCCCGCAGTTCGGTGCTGCTGGCGGGGCCGTTGTCAGCGAGGTGGCGCAACACCGCGGCACTGGCCAGGTCGAGCCAGCGGTCGCCGTCGGCGGCCACACCTGCCTTGCGTACATCGGCGGCCAGGCGGCGACGTTCGTTGTTGGCGACCCGGTCGCTGGCGGCCGCCTGAATGGTCGTCAGGTTCTCGCTCGTCACCACCCATAGTGTTCGTCGCATCGCCAGATGCCTGACCGCGGAGCGTTTCCGGTACAGCTGCAGCTCGAGGTCGGCGGTCGCGAAACCCGGCCACCGCGCCCACAGCGACAGGTAGGGCGTGGCGGGATCGGTCGCGTGCAGTCCGAGCAGCCCGGCGATGACCCGCGTTATCGGCGGTGAGTCGCCCGACGAAAGGAAATGTCTGCGCGCCAGGCGGTTACGCCGCTCGGCGATGGTGAACGAGCGCACCTCAACGCTCGTCGGAGCGCATCGACTCCCGGATCTGCGCCAGCCGCTCGGCCGCCGCGCGCTGGCGCTCGTCGTACTGCTCCTCGACGGAGCGGCCCTCGGCCGTGTCGGCGTCGAGTTCCGCCCCGCCGTCTGCCGTCGCGTACCGGGACTCGATTTTTTCGCGGACGGATTCGAAAGTCGGCACGCCGGCGCTGTCGTACCCTGGGTCGGGTTCGGGGGCGGAGGTGGTCGGTTCGTCGGGCATGCCGTCACGCTACTGCGGCTGGCGGTCCAAATAGCGCACCATCTGCTCCCAATACACCAGGGTCAGGGCCATCTGCATCGCGGTGGCGATCGCCGCCGGCCTCGCTCGATGGCGGCGGGCGGCGGCGACGGCGCCCAGCGCGGACACGGACGTCAGGGCGCTGACGAGCATGGCCGCGTCCCGGGGTCGACGGCTGATCCACAATTCCTCGCCCAGCATCGCCCGCGTTGACCAGGCACGTTCATGCGCCGGCTTGCCGAAGACGAACGGATTGACGGCGAACCACAGCGCGATCCACGCGGCGTGGCTCCATCGCCGCGTCCACGCGGGCACGAGCGTCAGCGGCGCGCTCGCCCAGCGCGTCCAGGCGCTCCACGGGTTGCAGTGCCGCGCAAATATCGCACGCCGGACGCGGGCACCGGTCGAGCCTGCATTCACGACGTCGAGTCTGGCTCATGGCCGGGGTTTTCGCGAAGAGTCAGCAACCACCGTTTGCCTCAAAGTGACCAGTTATCGAACATCGGCCGCAGAATTGCCTCGGCTCGGGAATTCGGAGTCTTCGCCGCCGCTATGCGTGCACCCCAAATCCCGGAACCCACGAAAGCCGGCGGAAAACGCACTCGATTCCCCGGGATGGCGGCAGCAAACCTTGGGCGCCCCGCGCGCCGCTGCGTGGGGAATCCAGAGGTAGAAGCCATCACGGCCGTCCGGTTGAATCATCTCCGTGACGAGGTGCCTGGTTGGGTTGAGCGAGGGTCATCGCAGCTCGCGGACTGACCCAGGTCGACCCGTAAAGCCATCGGCGACCGGGGCGGGGCTGGCGCCGCGGCTCCCGGGTCGGCCACCAAGGCTGCGCTACTTCCTCCGCGAGCGCAAACTTTCGGCTCGTTGCGGATTACTGATCGGTAACGCTAACGGTTTGGCCACGACAAACGACACTCAAGAGAAATAAATACTCCGGGTTATTTGTCGTGCGCGCATTATAGGAAATAATTCAAGACGCGTTACACAAATAGACCGGTCGGGACGGTTTAGAAGCGAAGGGATACCCATGGAAGCGGCTCAGCTCACCAGGGAGGCGATTGGCGGCCCGTGGTTGGAAGGCGGAGGGGGCTGGCGCGATCAGGCGACAGGATGTTGGATTGCCGCGTCTACGCCCGAGGCGGAACCCGTTCTATGGGATCAATACCTGGAAGGTGCCCTTCGCAGCTATCGCCGGCACGGGCTGGAATGGGTGCTCGACCTCGACGCGGTTCGGGACGGCGCCGACACGGCGATGTTCTTCGCCGCGGTCGATCCGGAGGGCCGGGTGGTTGGAGGGACCCGTGTCGTGGGGTCCCTGCGCACGCCGGAGGAGTCCCACGCGCTCGAGGAGTGGAACGGCAGCCCGGGGCGTGCCGTGCTGCGCCATATGATCGCCAACCGGCTCCCCTTCGGCGTCGTAGAGGTCAAAAGCGCGTGGACGGACTCCCGCGATTACGGCAGCCGGGCGCTGTCCCGGGTGCTGGCGCGCACCGCGCTGCCGATGATGACGCTGCTGGGTGTCCAGTTCGTGATGGCCACCGCGGCGGCTCACGTGTTGGAGCAGTGGCGATCCTCCGGCGGTATCGTGGCCTCCCGGATACCGGCGGCCGCGTTTCCCAACGAGGACTACCGCACCAAGGTGATGTGGTGGGACCGCCGCACCATCGCGACGCATGCCGAACCCGAACAATTCAAGCTGATGTGCGCCGAGAACTCCGAAATCCTCAGTCGTATTTCGGCTTAGGGCAATTGGGTGATGCGGAGAAGTACACCAACCGTCACCGCTGAGTGCGATCTCACTTGCGGCCTTTACCTTTTGGACAACGTCGGCGCGCGCGGTCGCCGTACCAGTCTTCTTGGCACTGAGCGGAATTCGACGCTTGCGCGAGCTCACCCGTCGAGTCTTGGCGACGCTTTGCACGCTGCCCTGTAGGGAAGGTCACAGTCCCGTTCGGCGCCTGTCAGCGGTCTAGGGTCGAGCCGTGTCCATCACCGAGCAGCCCATGCGTGACGTTGCCGTGTTGCCGTTAGCCCCGAAAAACCCGCTTCCGTATCGCGAATGCCTAAAAGCCATCAGGGAATTTCACACCGGCACGAACAAACACCAAGGAGCACCCATAAGTTCACGAAGGTGTTGAGCCAGAACGCGGAGGCCGCGGCGGCCATGTTGGGCTCCTTGAGCCAGCCGCAGCACCGCTATGGTGGCGACCACGACGGCTACGGCGCCGTTGAAGGCCAACAAATTTGGGGCTGTGGAAAAACGCTATGTAGCCGCCGGTGGACGGCCAGCGCGGTACACGCCAGGGTGGCACCGGCCGCGATGGTCTGCACCAGACCCCACGCGCCGACAAGTGACGCGCCCATCAGCAGGCCGGTCTACGACTGTCGACGCATGGGCCAGCGCGTCAGCCACAACACGGTCACGCCTACGATGAACGTGGCGCCGCCTGTGCCGGTGATCACCTCGAGGGCGCTCGGCTGACGTTGGCTCGGCAACACGGTCAGCGGCACTAGCGCCGACGATCCGGCGAGGATGGCCATAGTCATCCGTGCCGAACGCAGCATTCCGCGTACGCGCAGGAACGTACTGGCCCAGTCGTACTGGTTGGGCTGGCTCCACCACGCCTTCAGCCGTGACATCAGGCAGGGAACCTTTCTTCACGCGCTTTCCCGAGCCAGCCGCGGCGCCAATACTGTGACTGCGAACGCTACTCCCATGCAGGGGTTGCGATTACGGGGTCGGGGAGCGGCTCGTCGCCGCGAATGCCATCATTGCGGGTATGGCCTCTCGACACACCCGCTTTCGGATCTTCTACCGCATCGGCTTCACCCCGTGGGAGGGCCATCCGATCGGGCAGGGTTTACGAGATCTGGTCGAGGGAACCTCCGACACGCCCGTGCTGCCTATGGGATCGGCCCTAGATGTCGGATGCGGTACCGGAGACTGCGCGGTCTACCTCGCTCAACACGGCTGGAACGTCACCGGCGTCGACTACGTGGCTAAGCCGCTCGACAAGGCCCGTGCCAAGGCCGGCGCCGCTGATGTTTCGGTCAACTTTGTGCGTGCCGACGTCACGCAGTTGAGTCAGGCCGGGATCGGTACGGGCTTCCAGTTGATCGTCGACAACGCCTGCATCCACAACATGAGCGGCGGCGATCGTGAAGCCTACGTCCGGGAAGTCACTGCCGTGGCGGCGCCCGATGCGCGGCTCTACATTGCAGCGTTTCCTCCCGGCGGGAGGCTAGGCGTGCCGGGCATCGACCACGCCGAAATGACACGACGATTCACCCCGGTCTGGACGCTGGTTTCCACCGGCGACGAACGGGAGCTCGACGACAAGACCCCTACGTACTACTACCTGTTTCAACGCCGCCCGTAAGCGGGATCACAAGCTCGGCTTCACGCGGATCTGAACCACCTTCTCTCCAGCGGGCTCTTTATCCGGTGGCGGGGCCGGCCCGTCGGAGAAGTCCATCGGTATGACGCGTTGGGCGAGCAGCGTCTCCATTGCCGCGCTGTCTAGGGGGCGTGACAGCAGAAAACCTTGCGCCCGATGGCAACCCAGGTCGAGCAGCGTCTTGGCCGCCGCCACCGTTTCGACACCTTCCGCGACGGCGTTCAGCCCGAAGGCGTCGGCTAGTGCCATTATCGACCGCACGATAGCCAGATCACCGGCGTTGGTGTCGAGATTGCGGACAAACCCCTGGTCGATCTTGAGTGTGTCGACGGGAAGAGATTTCAGATATGTCAGCACACTGTAACCGGTGCCGAAGTCGTCGATGGCAATCTGTACTCCGATGTCCTTCAGTCCGAACAGCGTTTTGCGGGTGGCCTCGATATCTTGGACCACGACGCTTTCGGTGATCTCCAGACATACCGTGTTGGGGTCGAGGCCGAACTCGTCGAGAGTTGTCGCGACCGTGTCGACGATGCCATCGGTGACGAGCTGCACGGGCGATACATTGACCCGCAGCACGGCACCGTGTCCGATGTCGCGTGACTGCCAAAGCCCGAACTGCGCACACGCCGCACGCATTACGAGACGACCGAGTTTGGCGCCCAGGTTAATCGATTCGACCACTTGGATGAACGAATTGGGCATCAACAGTCCGAGAGTGGGGTGTTGCCAACGGATTAGCGCCTCGGTGCCGAGGATCTCACCGGTTCGCATGTCGAACTCCGGAAGGTAATGGAGCACCATGGCGCCGCTACCGCTGTCGATCATCCCTTCCAGGTGCAATTCGATGTCGTTGCGGATCATGTTGGTTCTCGACATCTCCGGGCTGAAAGTTGCGACCTTGTCGCCGCCGGAACTTTTCGCCGACCGGAGGGCCTGGTCGACCCGGCGCAGTAGGTCCGACGTGCTGTGCTGCCCCGGTAAACCCGATGCCACGCCGATACTGACCGTGCGAGTGAGCATCTCACCGTCGACCACAACCTGCTTGTGGACTCGATCCTGCAGCGACTGAGCGAACACTTCGGCGGCCTCGACGTCCATTGCTGCCGCGGGTACGACGACGAACTCATCACCGCCGAAGCGGGCGATGGCCGAGGGAATGTCCGTGGCCTCGCGCACCAGCCCGGCGAAGGCGTCGATGAACCGGTCGCCGGCGTTTTGACCAAGGTGATCGTTGATGACCTTGAAGCGGTCCAGGGCAAGGAACACTACCGACACCGGGCCGGGCTGGCCCTCGGCCAGCCGCTGGTCCAGGTACTCGATCAGCGCCCTGCGGTTGAGCAGGCCGGTGAGGTCATCGTGTTCGGCGAGATAGTGGAGTTGCTCTTCGGCGACGGTGCGGCCCTGCAGCTGAGCGAACAGCGCGGCGATCGCCTGCAGCGCGTTGAGTTCTTCTGGTAGCCATTCACGGTCTCCGAGCTTGCCGAAGGCCAGCGTGCCGGTGGTGACGTCGCCGGACAGCAGCGGAACGGCGGCCAGGGAGACGGCGGGAGCCCCGGTGCCCTCTTCGATATGCTGCTGATAGTCGGCGTTCTCCGGCTCGGGGCGCACCACATCGGGCACCTTGAGGTGTTCCGTCCGTGCGAAGATGGAGTCGGCGTCGGCGAAATACACCAAACCGATCGGGTCGGGGTCGGCGTTGCGTGGCGGGAATTCGGCGATGAGGACCGTCGCGCGGATGCTGTGATCGTTGTGGCGCAGGAAGCTGAAGTCCACACCCAGGTCGCGAACCAGGTTGCCGAGCACGCGTTGGCTGATCGCGGCAGAGTCAGCCGCGGTGGCCGCCATCAACTCGGCGGCGGCCGCGGTGACCAGATAGTCCAAGGTGCCCGACATTTGCCCTTACCGTAACTGTTACTGGTGCGCGGCGGCGGTATTGTCTACCGCGTCACGCGTCTGTGCGCGTAAATCGGACTGGAAATCGATCCCTGGCGCGTCGGGATCGATCCCGCTCAGCACGGCAGCCGGGCCCGGTCAAAGCTGCGGCGGTTCGGTACCGATGCTGGTGGCCCGACGGCGAACCGTAATACCAGCACGACGGATTCGTCGGCGGGTATCCCGGCCAGACTGCAGAATCGCGCTGCAATTTGGGCGGCACCGCAGCCAAGCTTGAGGCTGTGCTCGCAGGCAGCCAGGTGCCACATGACGTCAAGGAATACCCCCACGTCGGCCGCAGCTTCATGAACGACCACGCTGTGCCCGCCCCGATTCGTCTCGTCGCCGGGAAAGCCGGCTCCGAGCCCGAGGCCGAAGACGCGTGGCGACTCATCATCACATTCATCGAGGAATACCTCGCCGGGACTTCGAGGAATACCTCGCCGGAACCAACAGCGATCTCGACGCCGCCGGCCAAGCCTGATCTGACCGTCAACGGCCACACCGCAGCGTGACCTCGGGGACGGTCGAAGAATTCTGTGACCTCGCTTCGCTTCACCGTCTTTGGGTTCGACGCGGTCGAACGCGGGCATGGATCGGACCACCGGCAATCATGGTGAAGTGCAATGCAAGCGGAAATTCGTCATCGAGAGAGCGGATTTCGGCTCGGCGGATGAGCGTCGCTAAGGCGAGTGTGACTTCGAGCATGGCGAAATGGTCGCCAATGCACGAGCGCGGGCCGCCGCCGAATGGCACATATTGCCACCGATCGAGAGCCTTGAAGTTCTCCGGGCTGAACCGCTCGGGGTCGAATCGAAGTGGATCGTCCCAAAGTTGCGGGTCGCGTTGTACGGCCATTCTCCCGACAATGAGCATGGTGCCTTTCGGCACCAGGTAGCCGCCCACCTCAACGTCCCGACACGCCATACGTGTCCCCGTGGGCGCCGGGGGGCACAGGCGAAGCGATTCCCGTATCACCTGCACCGTATAGCCCAGCCGTGGCATGTCGTCGGACGTCAGCGGCCGATCCGGCAGGGCTGCCACTTCTGCAGCGACGCGGTCCTGGCAATCGGCGTGGTGTCCCAGAGACCACAGTGCATACGTCAACGCCGTCGCCGTGGTGTCGTGGCCAGCGAAGAGGAACATGACCAGCTCGTCGCAAATCTCCTCATCAGTTAACCGTTTTCCGGTCTCTGGGTCCTCGGCGGCGATGAGGGCGTGGACCAGTGGTGCGACCCGTGTCGGATCGGCGCGACAGTCCCGCAAAATCTCCTGCGTCAGAGCATGAAGTTTGGCGCTTGCCGTTCGCGCGCGCTGACGCCCCGGTGTGGGCAACCAGCGAGGGGCGCGTAGCGGGCTCGTCGCGCGCCTGACCGCGTAGGCCAACGCGACCCGCAGTGGCTCGACAACCTCGTCGGCCCGCTGTTCCAGGTCGAGCCCGAGCACCGATCGGCCAAGCGCGCGCAACGTGATCGTGCGGCATTCGGCGTCCAAATCGATCACCGCATCCTCACGCCACCCTTCGCTCACCGACTGTGCCGCCTGCTCCATGTGACCGCCGAACTCGCTCACACGCTGTTTGGTGAACACCGGCTGTAGGGTGCGCCGACGTGACTTCCACGGCTCGAAGGGAAGATCAGTAAGGCTGGCGCCGATGATGCGGCGCACCTGCTCGAAGACCGGGGTTGTCTTGTCCACGGAATCATCTTTGGTACTGAGGATGTCGCGAATAGCATCCGGAGACGTTGCCAACACCATCGGAGGCATCAGCCATCGCGGCCCTAACCTGAAAGAGGTCACCCGCCCGCCGGCATCACGCAGCCTCTCCGTCCCCGTGCTGAATTCCCTCACCGCCGCCAGGCGCTGACGAAAAGGCATCGGGTTCACCGGCGGCAGGGGTAAGGACTTGAGTCCGTCACTCGCAAGGGTCTCAACCACGCTTACCTCCCGCGGATAGCGCTGCCTACGCCGATCAAAGGACCGCGCAGGCCAAAGCTTACCGATCCTCGCTGACCGGGCAAGTCTTCCAACATCTATTTCGGGACGTCGAAAGTCAACGGGCGGCGACGGAAACTACTGAGTCAGGTTAATAATCATGTATGACAGTTTGGCTTGGTACCTAACTACCGCCAGAACCTAACTCGAAATCGATGACGCGGAGTCCATGAGAGGTTGAGGGTGAAGAGAATTCGGCCGCTATGGCGGGTACCTGGGATCGTTTTGCGCGAGCGGTCGCATCCAGCAGGGCGTGAGCGCATTCCTGAGCCGATGGTGGTGGACGATCCGGAGTCTGTTGCACAGTTTCACACCGGCGGCGCATCCAACCCAGGGATACGCGCGGTGTACGACTTGTGTGCTCGCGCGCTCGATGCGCTGCTGCCGCCCCGCGCTCACCTGCTGGATCTCGGCGTCGGCTCAGGCCGTGCGCTCAGCGCCGTCCTGCGCCGACGGCCCGATGTTCGGGCAACCGCTGTCGATCTGGCCCCCAACATGCTGTCCACGGCGCGAGAGCTATTCGACGCCGAAGGCCTGGGCGAACGCGTCGAACTGCTGCGGGCTGACATCACCGCGCTGCCAGAGCGGATTTCAACGGGTCCGTGGGACGCGATCTCCTGCATGTGGACCCTGCATCAGCTACCGGATTTCGACTCCTTGCGCGGCGCCCTCAGCCAGATCGCTGCCGTCCAACGCCGCAGCACGGCCGCGGTATGGATCTCCGATTTTCAGCGCCTGCGCGACCCGACAGCCGCCCCCAACATGCTGGTGATCGCCGACCCCGCCTCGCCAGCTGTCCTGCGCCAAGATGCAATTGCAAGCGAGGCGGCGGCGTTCACCATCGCGGAGCTATCGAAAGAGCTTGCCACAGCTGGACTGCAAGGAATGCACTCCGGTCATTCGGCACCCTTACCCTACCTGCAGGCGTACTGGATGTTCGGTGCGCGCGGCAAACCGAACGCTTTAAGCGGCACGCGTGACGCTCAGTTGCGCGGCCCGGCTCGCCGCGAGTCGGCTTTGTTGCGCTGGGGATTCACGGCAAAACCGTTCTGAGGTGGCTGCCCTAACGGCCTTCGCCGACGCGGCAGCGTCGCGTTAGAGGCGCTGGGAACGGACTCGGCTCAGACTGCGGCGACTCGGTACCGACGCTGGCGGTGCGATGGTGAACCGCATGACCAGCACGATAGATTCCTCGGGATCCGTCGCGGTGAGGCGCACGAAATCGCTTTGCAATTGTTCTAACTCGCCGACAAAGCCAGCCGATAACTCATTGAGATCGGCAGTATTTCGAGCATGCAAAAAGACCGGTGACAACGGCCGGACGGCGAGGCCTTCGCGCTGGGCGAGGATCCATACCGCCTCAACGGCTGACCCGCCACTGGCGTAGTCGCTAAGACGCTCTCCGGTCACGGTGATCACCGCCAGCGCGGAGCTGGCGAGGACTTGGTCGCGCATGCCGTCGCCCAGCGCACTGCCGGCGTTCCATTCCGCAAGGCAACCCATGACGTCGGGCCGGCGCACGATATCAAATAGTGCCAAGTCGCTGGCGTCGAGTTCGAGGCTGTGCACGTCGATACCGGTGTCGGGGTCGGGATCTCCGGGCCACCGCATTTCCGAGACCATCTCTTTGTGTAGCTGCGGTGTCAAGTACCGGATGCGGTCGGCCGCACCGAAAATCGTTGCGGCCCGCGAAAGGTCGTCTCGCTCGGTGAGTAGGCGCAGACGCGCGCCCTCGCGCTCGGCTGTGGCGGTGAGTAACTTGATCGTCTGGTCGTCGAGTGGTTGAAGCGTTCCGCGATGGCGGTTGGTCTCGCGCGCGAGCATCGGTTCATAGAGATCGGCGAGGGCGGGGTCGTTACCGTTTTCGAATTGCATCGTGGCCCGTAGCGGAAATCCGTCTACGTTTTCGGAGACGCTCACCGGCCCGAGTATTCCACGGGCGGCGGTGGCGATTCTGACGTTATACAGGGCTGCACCCAGTGCGACAGCGCTGCCGCGGAAGCCTACGTCCATCGTTGAAGTATGTTCTGTGGCAACGCTTATGGTGAGTTTGGTCGGTTCAGCGTCGATATACCATGGCTGGCTGTTTCCGCCCGAGGGGGCGCGCATAGCGGCAGCGACAATATTGTCGTTGAGTGTGGCACGGGCTGGGTTGCTTAAATGCTCGTTTTCGGGCGCAGGGCGATGCTGGGCCGTCTCGACTTCGTCGAGTTGATCGAGTGCCCAGCCAATGTCGATGCGGCAGCGACCGGATCTCAGGTTTTCGCCCAGTCCGATTCTGCGTACAGCTTCGGCCAATGCTGAAGCGCCCACGATGACATCGGATGCCAACTGAGGCCAGGTCGACAGCGATCGGTCGATCTCGATGAGTGATGCAGCAGTGCGGGGCGATACACGTTCGGCTTCGTCGTAACGCAGCATGTGAGGGATCTTTTCCCGGCTACTCATGCCCGGCAGCAGCTCGATGTCTAGCTCGCCAAGCAGTCCGTGCAGGATCGGACGTTCAGGTTCTTGATCGAAGCGTTCAACATCGACTCTTCCGCGGTCGCTGGTTGCCATCAACACTGGGATACGCCGGTCACGGGCTGCTATGCGCAGGGCAACCTTCATGTCGAGCGAATCACACTCTTCGACGACGATGTCAAGTTCATCCAGGAATGCGTCAACGGTGTCCGCAGTGATTCCGGCATCGAACACATCCACTGCCAGGTAGGGATCGAGCTCAGCGATCCTGCGGGCCGCCACATGCGCTTTGTTTAACCCAAGGTCGAGCACAGTGGCCGGCACCCGATTCAGATTCGATAGTTCCAAATGATCGAAATCCGCCAGCCGAAGACGGCCACACAATCCCTGTACCGCCAGGGTGTGAGCGATGACGTGGCCGACGCTAAGACCAGCGACGCCGATGGTCAGCGAGCTGAGCCGGGCCTGTTCTTGAGTGGTGATGTTGTTTCTGTTGCGATCAAGTCGTAGCGCCCGAAACCCACGCGGGCCCAACACCGCCACAACCGCCCGCCGCCATGGATAGTAGGCCCACCGGGTCCCTTCGCCGAGGAGCTCCGAATCCGGTGCCGGCCGAAGGCCGCGCAGATTGGCCAATTGCGCGTCGAGCCGGTCGAGGACCTCCACGGTGGGATCGGCTCGCAGCCGCTGCAATACGAGATCGTCGCCGGGCTCGTCGGGGTCGAGAATTTGTGCGGTGTACGCGGTAACCTCGAGCTCGTCCATGGTGTTTCGTGTATAGCACCTGACCGGCGAGCGGGCTGCTCAACCGCTGCGCTTGGCCGCTCACCAAGCGATGACGTGCCCGTCCGGGGGTTCGGTTTCCTCGAGGAATTGGCCTCGCCGTATCAGGCTGGTGACGGCGGCGTCCCAGCGTCGCAGCTGCGGCTCGGTGAAGAACGACTTGCCTAGGTAGAGCTCGATGTACGGGTGCAGAATGATGGCGCCGATGCGCAGGATGAGCGGGTTGAGTACCGCCCAATCGGGATCGAGGTCGGGTCGGAGGTTGCCCTGTTGCACGAACTGGTCGCGCTGGCCTGCACTGATACCCACCAGCCCCGTGAAGATGACCGAACCCAATGCGCCGCCCTCGGCGAGCGCGCGACCGAGATAGGTCATGAGGTCGGGACGTTCGACCATCAGTGCGGTCAGCCGACGCCCGGCTTCGTTGAGCAAGTCGGAGGGCGGCTCGGGCAGCGTTGTGGGTTCCAATGCCTCACCGACCACTTGCAGCACGTACTGATCGACGGCGGCGGTTAGCGCGGCCTTGGTGCGGAAGTGGTGCTGCACCAGCCCAATCGAAACCTCCGCGGTCTCGGCGACCGTGCGCAGCGACGTGGCAGCGACGCCGCGAACAGCAAAGCAGATCAGCGCGGCGTCGCGAATCCGCTCCTTGGCCGATGGCTCGGCCGGAGGGGGCGGGTCGTACGGAAACAGCCGGGTGGGTCCCACGGCCGGACAATACACCTGCATCGCGTATCACCATATGGGTGTATCGGATTACCATATTTGCGTATCGTCCCCGGCGTTTGCGTTCCGCCAGAGCGGGTGGTGGCCGAAACGATATCTGGGGGATACTGCGCAATGGCTGATATCACTTACCCGGGCGCCGAGGGTCACATGCCCGGCTACCTCGCCGTCCCCGAGGGGCAGGGCCCGTGGCCTGCTGTGGTGGTCGTCCAGGACGTTCTCGGCATGACTACGAACTTGCGGCATGTCTCGGAGCGCTTGGCTCACACCGGCTATCTGGCGCTGGCCCCGGCGCTCTACGGCGGCCGCGGTCCCAAGATCAGGTGCATGATGCGCACTCTGCGTGCGCATGCCGCCGGGCACGGCACCGCCTACGACGATCTGGTGGCTGCCCGCGATCACCTCGTTGCCGACGAGCGCTGCTCCGGCAAGGTCGGGCTGGTCGGGTTTTGCATGGGTGCGGGGTTCGTTCTTCAGCTGGCCCCCCGCGGCCTGTTCGACGCGACGGCGCCGAACTACGGCCTACTACCCAAGGACGGAGCGTTGCGCGAGTCGTGCCCTGTGGTGGCAAGTTTCGGCGCGAACGACCGCATCGTGCCTCGCGGCACCGCAGCCAGGCTTGAGGATGTATTGGCGGAGGGGGACGTACCACGTGACATCAAGGAATACCCCAACGTCGGCCACAGCTTCATGAACGACTACGGCGTGCCTACTCCCATTCGCATCATCGCGGGGCTCGCCGGGATGGCCTATTCCGAACCCGAGGCGGAGGACGCCTGGCGGCGGATCATCGCCTTCTTCAATGAGCACCTCAGGTAGCGGCAGCAGGGATTCAAGTGCGCCTCGCGGCTACCTGGAGGGGTTGGAACGCTGCGCCGGAACCACCACCTGAGCGGGCAGCGCGGACGGCGGGGAAACAGTGGGCACCGCGGGCAGGGCCGTCCGTGGAATCCCCGGGGTGCCCAGCCGGCCGGCCAGCCACGGCAGCGCGGCCGCGAAAGCCCGGTCCGCGAACGGCCAGTCGTGCTTGCCCGGTTGGGGGAGGACCGCGCAGTCGATGCCGTTGGCGCGGCCCAGTGCGCACAGCGAGTAGGCGGCCGCGGTCTGGTTACCCGGATTGGCCGCGGCGTCGCGACTCACGAGACGCATTGCGCCGGCATCGGTTACGGCCATGTCGCGGCGTGGTGCCGGCGGGCCATCCGACGAGATCGCGAACCAGCCGGCCACGTCGCGGTAGCGGCCGTGGCGGCTGATCACGGTGGTCGGGTCGAAAGCCGCCCAGGCGTCGGCGTTTCCGCCGAACAGCCGGGCGATGGTCTGGGCCTTGTTGCCGGCATTCGGGAAGAAGTCACCCGCCACGTCGACGAACGCGCTGAACATCTCGGGATGCATGACGGTCAGATCCACGGCGCAAGTCCCGCCCATCGACCAACCGGCGATGCCCCAGTTGGACCGGTCGGGGCTCACGCCGAACTTCGAAATCATATAGGGCACGACGTCTTTGGTCAGATGGTCGGCGGCGTTACCGCGAACCCCGTTGACGCATTCGGTGTCGTTGTTGAAGGCCCCTCCCGAGTCGACGAACACCAATACCGGTGCCTTGCCGTCGTGGCCGGCCGCGAAGTCGTCGATCGTCCTGACCGCGTTGCCCGCCCGCGTCCAGTCCGCGGGCGTGTTGAACTGTCCGCCGATCATCATCACCGTCGGCAGTGCCGGCGGCGGGCCGTCCCCCGCAAGCGGGTGGTGCCCCCAGGTAAACCATTCGGGCGGCAGGTAAACGAGTTCCCCGCGGTGCTTGAAATGCGATGCGTCCGTGGGGATCACCACCGGCACCACGCTGCCGTGCGGTGGTCGGGCCCGTTTGGCGGCCATCGCGGCGACGGTGGCGGGGTCGGTCTGGTCGGGCAGGGGGCCGAAGGTGAGCTGGTTCCACGCGGCCTGCACGGTCGGGAAGTAGCCAACCCACACGTTGAGCACCAGCGCCGCGCTGAGCAAGCACAAGGGCACCGCGAGCAGCGCCGCGCCGCGCCGCCACGGCCGCGCGCTGCGCCAGCCGACGATCAGCACCGCCGCGGCCGCGCCGGTCAACGCGATCCACAGCCACAGCGACGGCGGGGCCGGCTCGTCTCGGACAGGCCGCGGTCGACGACGTACCAGCGCGTCAGATAGGCCGCGGCGCCGCCGACCAGGCCGGCCAGCGGCAACCAGATCGTCCGCCACCGTCGCGAGCGCCAGCCGATGGCCAGCGTCAGCACGATCGCGGCGACGACCTGGATCGTGGTGGGCACCCAGCCGTGCATCAGCGAGGTGTGACTGCTTGCCAGCAGGTGCGCCGCGGCGAGAGGCGTAGGGGCGCTCACGTGAGTCATTGTGATCCATTGTTAACCGGCCCGGAACACAATCACCGGATGTTCGCTGTGCGTTCGCTGGGAGTGTCGGGCCGGTCTAATGCGGCTTGGCCAGCGGGAATGGCAGGGTTTCGCGGATGCTTCGGCCGGTTATGAGCATGACGAGCCGATCGATACCCATGCCGAGTCCGCCGGTTGGCGGCATCGCATACTCCATGGCTTGCAGGAAGTCTTCGTCGAGCTCCATCGCTTCGGGGTCTCCGCCGGCGGCCAACAGCGACTGCTCCTGCAGGCGGCGCCGCTGCTCCACCGGATCGGTCAGCTCGCTGTAGGCGGTCCCCAGCTCCACACCCCACGCCACCAGGTCCCACCGCTCGGCGACGCCGCGCCGGCTGCGGTGCGGGCGGGTCAGCGGCGACACCGAGGTGGGGAAGTCGATGTAGAACGTCGGTTGCTCGGTCTTGGCCTCCACCAGGTGCTCATAGAGCTCCAGCACCACCGCGCCGGAGTCCCAATGCGCCCGGTACGGAATGTGCGCGGCGTCGGACATCCTGCGCAGGGCGGCCAGGGAGGTATCGGGGTCGATGTGCTCGCCCAGTGCTTCCGATACCGCGTCGTACACGGTCTTCACGGCCCAGACGCCGGAGATGTCGACCGGTTCCAGGCGCCCGTCCGTGCCAGAGCCGGCGCGGGGGCGCAGCACGGTCTGCTCGCCGTTGGCGGCCTGCGCGGCGTTCTGGATGAGCTCGCGGCAGCCGTCGATCCACGTTTTGTAGTCGGCGTGCGCCTGATAGGCCTCGAGCAGGGTGAACTCCGGGTTGTGGCTGAAGTCGACGCCCTCGTTGCGGAAGGCCCGGCCCAGCTCGAACACCCGCTCCACGCCGCCGACGCACAGCCGCTTCAGGTAGAGCTCCGGCGCGATGCGCAGGAACAGGTCCATGTCATAGGTGTTGATGTGGGTGAGGAACGGCCGGGCGGTGGCTCCGCCGTGGATCTGCTGCAGGATCGGCGTCTCGACCTCGATGAACCCCTTGGCGAACAGCGTTTCCCGAACGGAGCGCAACACACTGCTGCGGGCCGTGATCAGCTCGCGGGACTCCGGATTGACCGCCAGGTCGACGTAGCGGGTCCGCACTCGCGCCTCCGGGTCGGTCAGCCCCTTCCACTTATTTGGCAACGGCCGCAGGCACTTACCGATCATCCGCCAGTCGCGCACGATCAACGAGCGGGTCCCGTTTTTGGAAAAGCCCATGTGCCCGGTCATCTCGACCAGGTCACCGAGATCGATGGCCGCGGTGAAATCGGCGGTGCGGCCCTGCCCCAGATGCGAATTGTCCAGCAGCACTTGCATTTCGCCCGACCAGTCACGCACCTGGGCAAACAGCACGCCGCCGAAATCGCGTATCCGCAGTATGCGACCCGACACCGATACATTTTCCTGGTCGTCGGCATCCAACGCGCCGGCGATCGAGTGGCTGGGCGGGGATCCCACCGGGTAGGCGTCAACACCGTTGCGCTGCAAGATCTTCAGCTTGGCCAAGCGCACCCGCACCTGCTCGGGAAGGCGCGATCTCGACTCCTCCGCCTCGGCGGCCCTGACCCCGCGCTGCAGGTCGCTCACGTCGGGCGTCGACCCGTCGGGGTGCAACAGCCCGGATTCCGCCAGCCTGGGCGGCACGGCGGGGTGGTGCCCGGTGTGCGTTTTGCGCCGGCTGAACGGGAACGCGAGGAACCCCTCGGCGAGGGCCGAGGCGACGCCGACGCGGGGAATCAGCCGGGCGTCCTCGTAGCAGGCGTAGCGGGGAACCCACTCGGGCTGGTACTTCACGTTCGAGCGGTACAACGTCTCCAGCTGCCACCACCGCGAGAAGAACAGCAGGAATCCGCGCCACAACCGGGCAACCGGGCCGGCGCCGAGCTGGGCGCCCTGCTCGAACGCGGACCGGAACATCGCAAAGTTCAGTGAAATACGAATGATGCCAAGGGTTTCGGCGGTAAGGGCGAGCTCGCTGACCATGAGTTCGATAGTGCCGTTGGGCGATTGCGGGGAACGACGCATGAGGTCCAGGGAGACGCCGGTGCTTCCCCACGGGACCAGCGACAGCATCGCGACCACGTGGCCTTCGCGGTCGATGGATTCGACCAGCAGGCAGTCGCCGTCGGCCGGATCGCCGAGCCGGCCCAGCGCCATCGAAAAACCGCGCTCGGTTTGGCTGTCGCGCCAGGCGTCGGCGCGCGAAACGGTGTCGGCCATCTCATCGGCGGAGATGTCGCGGTGTCGTCGGATGCGCACCGTCAGCCCGGCCCGGCGGGCTCGCGTCACCGCCTGGCGCACCCCGCGCATGTCGGGCCCGGACAGCTTGAAATCGGAGGCCCGCAGGATCGCCTCGTCGCCCAGCTCGAGGGCGTTGAGCCCGGCCTCCCGAAATGCCTGGGCCCCTTGCGAACTAGCGCCCATGACGCCGGGCGCCCAACCGTAGGTCTGGCACAAGCCCAACCACGCGTCGATCGCCTGCGGCCATGCCCTCGGGTCGCCGATCGGGTCGCCGCTGGCCAGGCAGACGCCCACCTCGACCCGGTAGGTGATGGCGGCGCGGCCGCTCGGGGCGAACACCACCGACTTGTCGCGGCGGGTGGCGAAGTAACCCAGGGAGTCCTGCTTGCCGTACAGCTCGAGCAGCCCGCGAATGGCGGACTCGTCCTCACCCGTGAGCGCGTTGTCGGCGCGCTGGGACTGGAAAAGCACGATCGTCGCCGCGATGAGCGCGAGCGCGCCGAACAGCCCGAAGATCGCGTTGAGCAGGACGTGCGGCCGGCCGGTGAACGCGTCGGGATCGACGATGGAGAATCCCACCACCCGGTTGACCACGTACCAAAAGCGGGAATCCGGCGCCAGGGTGCCCGGCCACATCTCGACCAGACCCCAGGACGCCAGGATTCCGATCACGAGCCCGGCCACCAGCACCGCGGCCGCTTTGAACAGCGCGGCCTTGCGCACCTTGGCCCAGAACTGCCGATAGGCCAGGACCAGGAGCACGATCGCGACGATGTGCACGGCGAAGCCCAGGTTCTCACCGAACGACTCGGCCGCGGTGTTGTCGCCCGCGGCGATATCGGCGGCGTTCAACGCGGCGGCGAGGACCATGTTGCCGAGCAGCAACACCCAGGCGATGCGTTTGCGCGCGGTGAGCGCCGCGGCCAGCAGAGCCAGCACGAACGACCACGCGATGCTGGTGTCAGGGAAGTTGAACAGGTAGTCGTTGATGAATTCCCGCGGGACCTTGATCAGCCACCGGATCAGCGGCGACACGCTGGCGATCAGGGACACGGTGGCGATGACGCCAACGGTCCAGCCGGCCGTTGCCGGTACCCAGCGATACCGGGAGTTCGGCCGGCTGCCCGAACGAGGGCCCGAGCGTGGCCCCGAAGCTGGAGAAGCGAGTGTCACAGACCGCGAGGATATGCCGTCAAGCCGTGAAAATCCTGGCGAAGCGCCAGGAGACGCGGGGAGCAGTTGGCCGGGTCTGTCGAACGGGAGTGACGCACGCCCGGCGCCGGTCCGGCCGCGGACGTGCTGGAAGACGCGTCATGGCTGCTAAACTATCGACTGCGACCATCCCGGTGAACGCCGGGGACAGTAAGTGGAGTCCCACTCCCACCGCTGGCCACGAAAATTTTTCAAGGTTGAGCGGTCCGGTCACGGGCATCGTGGATGCCTGTTCCGCGGGCAGCGCGGGCGGCTGGCATAGTTCCAAGCCGCGATCGGTCGGCATTGGGCCCTGCTTGTGCAGGGCTTTTTTGCTGTTGGTGTGGTTTTCCACCGCTGAGGCCGCGATTCGAGAACCACAGAAGCCCAACAAGGGAGGCCCCATCAGCACTGAGACCCGCGTCAACGAGCGCATCCGCGTACCTGAAGTCCGATTGATCGGCCCCGGGGGAGAGCAGGTAGGCATAGTGCGCATCGAGGACGCACTGCGCGTCGCCGCGGACGCCGATCTCGACCTCGTCGAAGTTGCCCCTAACGCCAGACCGCCGGTCTGCAAAATCATGGACTACGGCAAGTTCAAATACGAGGCGGCGCAAAAGGCGCGCGAATCCCGCCGGAACCAGCAGCAGACCGTCGTCAAAGAACAAAAGTTGCGACCAAAAATCGACGATCACGATTACGAGACCAAGAAGGGCCACGTAATCCGCTTCCTGGAGGCGGGATCGAAGGTCAAGGTCACCATCATGTTTCGCGGACGTGAGCAGTCGCGGCCCGAACTGGGCTACCGATTGCTGCAGCGCCTGGGTGCGGACGTCGCCGACTACGGATTCGTCGAAACGTCCGCCAAGCAGGACGGCCGCAACATGACGATGGTGCTGGCACCGCACCGCGGCGCGAAGACCCGCGCCAGGGCGCGCCACCCGGAAGGACCGGGGGGCGGCGCGGCGCCGGATTCCGATGCGGCCGCCGACACCAACCCTTCGCCCAACTGACCTGACACCAACGAGAACGAGCCAGTACCAGCCAGTACGCGAAAGTACTAGAAGTAGAGGAAACATGCCCAAGGCCAAGACCCACAGCGGGGCTTCGAAGCGGTTCCGGCGCACCGGTACCGGGAAGATCCTGCGCCAGAAAGCCAACCGCCGGCACCTGCTCGAGCACAAACCGTCCACGCGGACCCGGCGGCTGGAGGGCCGCACCACGGTGTCGGCCAACGACACCAAGCGCGTCAAGAAGCTGCTCAACGGCTGATCAGCCGGCACTAGACCTTTAGAACCATTTACTGCCTGAACGAGAGTAGGAACATCCATGGCACGCGTGAAGCGGGCGGTCAACGCCCACAAGAAGAGGCGCAGCGTCTTAAAGGCCTCGAAGGGCTATCGCGGCCAGCGGTCCCGGCTCTATCGCAAGGCCAAAGAGCAGCAGCTGCATTCGCTGAACTACGCCTACCGCGACCGCCGTGCGCGTAAGGGCGAGTTCCGCAAGTTGTGGATCTCGAGGATCAACGCGGCCGCGCGCGCCAACGACATCACCTACAACCGCCTGATCCAGGGCCTGAAGGCCGCCGGTGTCGAGGTGGACCGCAAGAATCTCGCCGACATCGCGATCACCGATCCGGCGGCGTTCACCGCGTTGGTCGACGTCGCCCGGGCGGCACTGCCCGAGGACGTCAACGCCCCCTCGGATTCCGGAGAGGCCGCTTAGCCCGCCGGCGATGCTCACCGAACGCTCGGCCAGCGTGGCCGCGGCGGTCAAACTGCATCGGCATGTCGGGCGCCGGCGGGCGGGACGATTCCTGGCCGAGGGTCCCAACCTGGTCGGTGCGGCATCCGCCCGCGGGTTGGTCCGCGAGGTGTTCGTCACCGAACTCGCCGCGCAGCGGCACGCGTCGTTGCTGGCCACCCTGCAGAGCCCGGTCCATCTGGTAACCGAGCGGGCCGCAAAAGCGCTCTCCGACACGGTCACCCCGACGGGGTTGGTGGCGGTTTGCGACATGCCGGCGACCAGCCTCGAGGAGGCGTTGGCCGGCCCGCCACGGCTGGTTGCGGTTCCCGTCGAGATCGGCGAGCCGGGAAACGCGGGCACGCTGATTCGCATCGCCGACGCCATGGGCGCGGGGGCGGTGGTCCTCGGCGGACATAGCGTAGACCCGTACAACGGCAAGTGTCTGCGCGCGTCGGCCGGCAGCATGTTCTCGATTCCCGTCGTCGCCGCGCCCGACGCCGCCGTCCCCGCGTTGCGCGCCGCGGGGCTGCAGGTGCTGGCCACCACGCTGGACGGCGAAATGCGCCTTGACGAGGCGGACCTGGCCGCGCCGACGGCCTGGCTGTTCGGGGCCGAATCACGCGGCCTGTCGGCCGAAGTCGCGGCGGCGGCGGACCACCGCGTGCGCATTCCGATGTCCGGCGGCGCCGAAAGCCTTAACGTGGCCGCCGCCGCGGCGATCTGCCTGTACCAGAGCGCTCGGGCGCTCGGCAGCTTGCGCTGACTAGCCTTCGGGGATTGGTCGTCTCATCTGCTACAGGACTATCTCCTCGGGAAGCGCTGCATTTCTGCCGCCTGCGAGCGACAACGTCCCCAGCAAACTGCACCTGACGCTATGTGGGTGTTGGTCGCAAAAGGTTTGAGAATACGGGCTCTCAGATGGGTTGCCGGCTGTTACGCTTTGCGTCTCGCCGCTGTTCGGCGGTCTTTGTGTGAATGGTTCGAGCACAGGAGGCAAGGCAATGTCATTGCTGAGCGTGGCGCCCGACATCGTGTCGGAGGCGAGCGGGAACTTGCAGAAATTGGGCTCTGCGCTGCGTAGCGCTACCGCCGCGGCCGCGAGTCAGACGACCGCGGTCGCGGCGCCGGCCGAAGATGAGGTGTCGGCGGCAATTACCGCGCTTCTCGGTTCGCACGCCCAGGAGTTTCAGACGATCAATGCGCAGGCGGCGGAATTTCACGACGAGTTCGTGAACCGGTTGAGTGGCGGGGCCGCGCAGTATGCGGGCGCCGAGCTCACTAATGCTCAGCAAACGTTGGCGAACACGCTGAATGGGCCAGCCGAGGCGCTGCTGGGCCATCCCGCGATTGGAACCGGTCCGGTGGCCGCCGCCAGCGGTTTCCCGGGGATTGCCCAGAATTTCAACTTTGGTCCCTTTGGCGTCTCGCTGAGCACGACGGCCGTTTCGTTTGGCACCGGCGGGCTGTTGGGCACCTCTACGGCAAGCATCACGCTCAACACCCCGTTCGGTGCCTTGCCGTTGTTGTCGGCTAACGGGACCCAGGCCATCGCCGCCGACGGGCAGTTCTTCTTATCCCTGGGTCAAACCGCTCCGTATTTCGCGTTTGGGGCATCGGTGAGCGGGGCCCTATTGCCCGCAATCCAAATCACCGGACTGACGGTCGGCCTCGACGGTTTGGTGGTCTCATTTCCCGGGACCTATCTCGGCGGCCTTCTTCCCAACGTTTCGTTTCGGTAGCTCCTCGCCCGTGCGCTGCTCTCCACGCTCAGGCGCCGGGAGTGCTCAAGCCGCCCTGGGCTTGCGGCCCCGGGCGGGCCGCAGACCGGCCAGCGACAGCGTGCTGTGCACCAGCGAGCCGGCGCGTTCCATGAGAGCTCGAGCGGGCTGGAGCGCGGGGTCGAAAGCGGTGCGCGGACCGCGGGGGACGTAGTGCATCGGCAGCCCGCGCCGGTCGCGCGGGGGTGCCATGAACGACGGTGCCTCGACCAACGGCGCGTCGTTGGGCAGCCGCCCTTCGGCGCGGCGATATGCGGCCAGCGCGCGCGGGTGCAGCCGGATCTCGTCGGGAACGGCCAGGAAGGCCATCTCGACGAGCTTGCCGAACACGCGCAGCAGCACCTCGTCGCCCGGCGTCCAGCGCATGCCCGCCTTCTCGCGAACCGCCGGCTCGAACAGTCCCGCCGCGATCCAGCGCTGACCGGCCACCAGCGGCTTGAACAACTGGTCCCAGAGCGGCGTCGGCATCAGGATGAACCTGGGTTTGGGAATCCGGATCTTGAAGATGTCCAGCGTCGCCTGGTTGATTTCCAGCTCTTCGCGGCACACCCGAGCCCAGTACTCCTGGAACTCCTCCCACGATTGAGGCACCGGCCGCATGCTCATGCCATACATGCGGTACCACTGCACGTGCTCGGCGAACAGCTGTCGCTTCTCGGCCTCGGTCAGGCCTCCGCAGAAGTACTCGGCCACCTTGATGATGAGCATGAAGAACGTGGCGTGCGCCCAGTAGAAGGTGTCGGGGTTGAGCGCGTGATAACGACGCCCCGCTCCGTCGACGCCCTTGATGGTGCGGTGATACCCCTTGATCTGCTGGCCGGTCTGGGCCGCACGCTCACCGTCGTAGACCACGCCCATGATCGGATACACCGACCGGGCCACTCGCTGCAGCGGCTCGCGCAGCAGGACGGAATGCTCTTCGACGCCCGCACCCAGCTCCGGATACATGTTCTGGATCGCGCCGATCCAGATACCCATCATTCCGGTGCGGAGGTCACCGAAATACTTCCAGGTGAGCGAGTCGGGCCCGAGCGGATCAGCGGATGTCTTTGCAATAGCAGTCATCTCGGCCCTCCTGTGCCTAACTGCGCTCACGATAAGCTCTGACAACGCACGTTGTCTACGATTTCGGCGGGCGCGTCGGTTGACGTTGTCGAGTCGCAACTATTGCGTGACGGCGCGTCGAGGCGCACTGAAGCCCGGGCGTTTTGCGGCAAATGCGACCGAGGGTATTTTTCCGGTTGATCGAGGCGGCCACCGCACTCGGTGAAAGCCATTGAAAAAGGTTTGAGAATGCGGTGTATTGATCGCTTGGTGGCGGTTACGCTTTTGTCGCTTGCCGCCAGTCCGGTGGAGGAACGCCAATGTCGTCGTTGAATGTATTGCCTGAAATCGTGTCCGCGGTGAGTGGGAATTTGCAGAATTTGGGCTCCGCACTGCGTAACGCGAATGCGGAGGCGGCGAGCCAAACCACCGCGATCGCGGCGCCGGCCGCTGACGAGGTCTCGTGGGCGATTTCGGCGGCCCTCCGGTGGACACGCGGGCCCAGGCCCTGCTGGGCCATCCCCCGGGGGGACCGGTCAGGGCGTCGCGGGCGCTGCCGCCAATTCGGCTGCCCGGTCCACAACAATCTCGGCGCTATTTATGTCAGCTATCCGTTCGGACCCTTTGGGTTGTCAATCAGCGAGGGCCCGACGTCCATCAGCGACGGCATGGGTGGGTTCTTGACTAACCGGGATTACCGGAAGTGGCGCCGTGACCCTAAACACTCCGTTTGCTTCCGGGCTTCACAGCTGACTGCGGGTTCTTGGGACACATACTTCAAACCTGGCCGCTTGGTGCATGGGTATCGGTCGACGCGACCGGGGTCTTTTTCCCATATCCCGTACCCACCAGATTGACCTACAACTTCGACGGTTTAGAGTTTTCAATTCCAGGAACCAGCTTGCTCGGCCGACTTGTTCCCAATGTCAGCTGGAATCCCACCCCTTGACATCCGGGCTCGGTCGCGACCGGGGCTGCCCGCGTCACTCGCACCGCCTACCCTTGCCACGTGGACGTTGGACATCGCGATTCGGAGTCCGGCGAATCCGAAGCGGCACGCACCGACCTGGCGTCGCCCGACGAGCGGCGACGATCCTTCGCGCAGCGGCTGCGCAGCACCAATCACAGCCCCGGCGTCGTCTCGCTCGTCCGGCGGGCGCGGCGGCTGTTGCCTGGAGACCCCGAGTTCGGCGACCCGCTGTCGACCGCCGGCGAGGGTGGCCCGCGCGCCGCGGCGCGAGCCGCCGACCGGCTACTGGGCGACCGGGACGCGGCGTCGCGTGAAGTCAGCCTCGGATTGCTCCAGGTGTGGCAGGCGCTGACCGAGGCGGTTTCCCGACGGCCGGCCAACCCGGAGGTGACCCTGGTATTCACCGACCTGGTCGGCTTCTCCACATGGTCGCTGGAAGTTGGTGACGAGGCCTCCCTCACCCTGCTAAGACACGTGGCGCGGGCCGTCGAGCCGCCGCTGCTGGACGCGGGTGGGCAGATCGTCAAACGCATGGGCGACGGGCTCATGGCCGTGTTCCGCGAGCCCACGGTCGCCTTGCGGGCGGTGCTGGCCGCCATGGAGGCGCTGCGATCGGTTGAGGTGGCGGGCTACACACCGCGGATGCGGGTCGGTATCCACACGGGCCGGCCGCAGCGAATGGCCGCGGACTGGCTCGGCGTCGACGTGAACGTCGCCGCTCGGGTTATGGAACGCGCCACCAAAGGTGGAATCATGGTGTCGAGCTCGACGTTGGATGAGATACCGCAAACCGAGCTGGACACGCTGGGCATCGTCGCTAAGCGTGCTCGCAGGCCCGTATTCGCGGGTAAAACCGCCGGCATCCCCTCCGACCTGGGGATATATCGGCTCAAGACTCTTAGGGAGTTGACAGCCTTTGATCACACTTCCGAAACAAATTAGTTCGCATAATGGATGTCGATGATTGGGGGCATCTTCTCCCGGCTGGCCCGGGTGCAATTCACTGTGGGGTACGTCGCAGTTCTGGTTGCGATCAGTTGCGCCATCCTCGCGCTGGGCCCGCACGCCCATGACGTGCTCGTTCAGCGGGCGAGCACCAACCTGCACAACCTGGCCCGCGGCCACGTGGGAACGCTGTTGGGCAGCGCGCTGGTCGTCGACGCCGGACCGCTGTACTTCTGGGTGCCCTTCCTGACCTGCCTGCTCGCGCTCGCGGAGCTGCACCTGCGGACCATCCGGCTGGTCGTGGCGTTCCTGGTCGGCCATATCGGCGCGACGCTGGTCGTGGCCGCCGCCCTGGCCGCGTCGGTCGAGTTCGGCTGGATGCCGGTGTCGATCACCCGGGCCAGCGATGTCGGGATGAGCTACGGCGCCCTTGCGGTGCTCGGAGCGATGACGGCGGTCATTCCCGCGCGCTGGCGCGCGGCCTGGGTCGGCTGGTGGGTAGCGGCGGGCCTGGCCTCGGCGATCATCGGCGGCGATTTCACCGATGCCGGTCACACGGTCGCCGTGATCTTGGGTGTGCTCGTGTCCGCCCGGTTCCGGCAGCCGATCCACTGGACGCCGGTGCGCCGCCTGATGCTGGCGGCGTCCTCCGGCTTCGGGTTCCTGGTGCTGGCTCACCACTGGGGGACGATGGCCGCCGCGCCGGCCTTCGGCATCCTGGGCGCGCTGACGGCCCACAAGATCTTTCAGTTCGTCACCGCACGCGGTGGGCGGCCGGTTTTGCCGGTGGTGGACGACGCGCTGACCGGTCCGCAGCCGGTCGTGACCGGCTAGTCCCTCGTCGGCCTGCTCCGCAGCAGGCGCCGAGCGCCGCGCACCGAATCCCTTATGATCGGCACTTGCGCTGGGCAAATCCCAACGCTTCCAACAGCCTCGTTAGCAAGGAGCGTGTCGCCGCGTGGGCGATCAACCCGTCGGCCTGTCGCCGGAAGCCTTGGCCAAGGCGGTCACCGCCGCGCGGCAGGCCATCGCGGACGCCGACGATCTGGACGCGCTGGCGCGGGTCAAGACCGAGCACCTGGGTGACCGCTCGCAGCTGGCAGTGGCGCGACAAGCGCTGGGCGGCGTCCCCAAGGACGCGCGCGCCGACGCCGGCAAGCGCGTCAACATCGCACGCGGCGAGGCCCAACGCAGCTACGACGAACGGCTGGCGACGCTGCGCGCCGAGCGCGACGCCGCGGTCCTGGTCGCCGAGGGCATCGACGTCACGTTGCCGTCGACCCGCCAGGCGCCAGGCGCCCGGCACCCGATCACGATATTGGCCGAGCACATCGCCGACACCTTCATCGCGATGGGATGGGAATTGGCGGAGGGGCCCGAGGTCGAAACCGAGCAGTTCAACTTCGATGCCCTCAACTTCCCCCCCGACCACCCCGCGCGCAGCGAGCAGGACACGTTCTACATCGCGCCGGAGGATTCCCGGCAGCTGCTGCGCACCCATACCTCACCGGTGCAGGTGCGCACGCTCTTGGAGCGCGACCTGCCCGTCTACATCATCTCGATCGGCCGCACGTTCCGCACCGACGAGCTCGACGCCACCCACACCCCCGTCTTCCACCAGGTCGAGGGCCTGGCAGTGGATCGCGGCCTGTCCATGGCGCATCTGCGCGGGACGCTGGACGCGTTCGCGCGCGCCGAGTTCGGGCCGACGGCGCGCACCCGGATCCGGCCGCACTTCTTCCCGTTCACCGAACCGTCCGCCGAGGTCGACGTGTGGTTTGCCAACAAGAAGGGCGGCGCCGACTGGGTAGAGTGGGGCGGCTGCGGGATGGTGCATCCAAACGTGTTGCGCGCCGCTGGAATTGACCCCGACGTCTACTCCGGCTTCGCGTTCGGCATGGGCCTGGAACGCACCCTGCAGTTCCGCAACGGGATCCCGGACATGCGGGACATGGTCGAGGGCGACGTCCGGTTTTCGCTGCCGTTCGGGGTGGGTGCCTGATGCGCGTTCCCTACAGCTGGCTGCGCGAGGTCTTGAACGTCGGAGTGGCTGGCGGCTTCGACGTCGCCCCCGGTGACATCGAGCAGACACTCGTGCGCATCGGTCACGAGGTCGAAGAGGTCATCACCCTCGGCCCGGTCGACGGCCCCCTGACAGTGGGTCGCGTCACCTCCATCGAAGAGCTCAGCGGATTCAAGAAGCCGATCCGCGGCTGCCTGGTGGACGTCGGCGAGGATAAGCCACGGGAGATCGTTTGCGGGGCAACCAACTTCGTGGTGGGGGATCTGGTTGTGGTGGCATTGCCCGGCACCACGCTGCCCGGCGGCTTTGCCATCACGGCCCGCAAGACCTACGGCCGTACCTCCGACGGCATGATCTGCTCGGCCGCCGAACTCGGTTTGGGCGCAGAGCATTCCGGGATCCTGGTGCTGCCGCCCGAAACCGCCGCGCCCGGAACCGAGGCCGCCGGGGTGCTCGGGCTGGACGACGTGATCTTCCACCTGGCAATCACCCCGGACCGCGGCTACTGCATGTCGGTGCGCGGCCTGGCCCGCGAGATCGCGTGCGCCTACGACCTCAACTTCGTCGATCCCGCCGACATCAAGCCGCTGCCGGTCGAGGGGGAGGCGTGGCCGCTGACGGTGCAGCCCGAAACGGGCGTGCGCCGGTTCGCGCTGCGCCCGGTCACCGGCATCGACCCCGCCGCCGTGTCGCCGTGGTGGCTGCAGCGCCGCCTGCTGCTGGCCGGCATCCGAGCGACGTCGCCGGCCGTGGACGTCACGAACTACGTGATGCTCGAGCTCGGCCACCCCATGCACGCGCACGACCGCAACCGCATCACAGGGGCGCTCGGCGTGCGGTTCGCCCGGCCCGGAGAAACCGTCGTCACGCTGGATGACGTCGAGCGCCGGCTCGATCCGGCCGATGTCCTCATCGTCGATGACAAGGCGACCGCGGCGATCGGCGGCGTCATGGGTGCCGCCACCACCGAGGTGCGCGACGATTCCACCGACGTGCTGCTGGAGGCGGCCGTGTGGGACCCGGCCGGGGTGTCGCGCACCCAGCGGAGGTTGCACCTGCCCAGCGAGGCGGCCCGCCGCTACGAGCGCGGGGTGGACCCGGCCATTTCGGTGGCCGCGCTGGACCGTTGCGCCGCGCTGCTGGCCGAGATTGCCGGGGGAACGGTGTCGCCGACGCTGACCGATTGGCGGGGCGAGCCGCCGCGCGATGACTGGTCGCCGCCGCCGATCCGGATCGCCGTCGACCTGCCCGACCGCGTCGCCGGCGTGGCCTACGCCCCGGGCACGACCGCCCGGCGCCTGACCCAGATCGGCGCCGCGGTGCTCGACGACGGAGACACCCTCACCGTGACCCCGCCGAGCTGGCGCCCCGACCTGTTGCAGCCCGCGGACCTCGTCGAGGAGGTCATGCGGCTGGAGGGGCTGGAGGTCATCCCGTCGGTGCTGCCGGCGGCTCCCGCGGGCCGGGGACTCACGGCGGCGCAAAAGCGTCGCCGCGCCATCGGCAGGTCGCTGGCCCAATCCGGCTACGTCGAGATCCTGCCGACGCCCTTCTTGCCCGCCGGCGTCTTCGACCTCTGGGGGCTGCCGGCCGACGACCCGCGGCGCGCGACGGCGCATGTGCTCAACCCGCTGGAAGCCGACCGTCCGGCGCTGGCCACCACGCTGCTGCCGGCACTGTTGGAAGCATTGGGGCGCAACGTATCCCGTGGCCTCGTCGACGCCGCGCTGTTCGCCCTGGCGCAGGTGGTTCAGCCGACCCACGAGACCCGTGGTGTCGAACTCATCCCGGTCCATCGCCGGCCCACGGATGACGAAATCGCCGCGCTGGACGCGTCCCTGCCGCGACAGCCGCAGCACGTCGCCGCGGTGCTGACGGGTCTGCGTGAACCGCGAGGCCCCTGGGGCCCCGGCCGCCGAGTCGAAGCCGCCGACGCGTTCGAGGCGGTACGAATCGTCGCGCGCGCCAGTGGGATTGACGTTCGTCTGCGGGCGGCCCAATACCTGCCCTGGCATCCGGGTCGGTGCGCCGAGGTGCTTGTGGGGGAGACCTGCGTCGGTCACGCGGGGGAGCTGCATCCCGCCGTGATCGAGCGCTCCGGCCTGCCCAAGGGCACCTGCGCGATGGAGCTGAACCTCGATGCGATCCCCATCGTCGACGTGCTGCCGGCGCCGCGGGTGTCGCCGTTTCCGGCTGTATTCCAGGACGTCAGCCTCGTGGTGTCCGCGCACGTGCCGGCGCAGGCCGTGGCGGACGCCGTTCGCGAGGGGGCCGGGGAACTGCTGGAAGACCTGCAGCTGTTCGACGTGTTCACCGGCCCGCAGATCGGCGGCGACCGCAAATCGCTGACGTTCGCGCTGCGCTTCCGGGCGCCGGATCGCACGCTGACCGAGGATGACGCCAGCGCGGCCCGCGATGCTGCCGTGCGGCGCGCCGCCGAAGTGGTCGGCGCCGAACTGCGCGCCTGACATTCGGGCATGCCTTCTCGAGCTGCGGGTTTGGCAAGCTTCGGGTCTCAACTCGCGGCGGCGATCACCCCTTGACGTAGTCATTGAGGACCGGGGCGTCGGTTTGCCCGGCGTCCCCGACCCACCGCTGCACCAAAGCGCTCATTTCGCCGCGCGTGTAACCGGCATGTGACTAGGCTCACATTGTCTCGATGGCCATCGGGCAACCGTCGTAATGAAGCGATGGGGGCTGCACATGTCGTTTGTCACCGTGGCGCCCGAAGAGCTGCAGGCGGCAGCCCGAAACTTGGCGGGTATCCGCTCCATGCTGGCCGAGTCCAGCGCGTCGGCGGCGGGGCCCACGGCCGGGATACTAGCGGCGGCCGAGGATCAGGTATCGGCCCAGGTGGCGGCCTTTTTTGGCGCCTTCGGGCAGGGCTATCAGGTCATCAGCGCCCAGGCGCAGGCGTTTCACGAGCAGTTCGTCAATTTGTTGGGCGCGGGCGCGGGCGCCTACCTGGGCACCGAGGTCGCCAACGCCGAGCAGAGCCTGCTCAATGCCGTGAACGGACCCGTTCAGGGATTGCTCGGACAGTCCGCCGGCGCGAGTGGCGGCGCCATGGCTGCTGCGGCGTCAGGCCTGGTCGCGGCGCGGATGGCCGGGCTCCCGCTGCTAGCCGGCGGTGTGGGTGCGATCGTCGGTATCGGGAAACCTCTGGGCCAGAGCATCAATGGCGCGGTGACGGCCATCCAAAACGGCAGCGCCTTCTCGCTGCTCTCCGGTCAGATCGGGGCGGTCTCGCCGACATTTCCTGGCGGCATCCCTGGTCTACCCGCTGCGCTGACCGGATTCGGGCAGGCTCTGGCGCCCGGCGCCCGCACCGGGCTCGCTTCCATCGCAGGCCCCTACCAAACGCTGTTCGCCCATACGGCCGCGAATCTGCAGGTGCTCGGCAACGGCGTGCTGGCGAACCCGGCGCCGTTCCTGCACCAGTTCGTCACCAACCAGATCGGCTACGCGCAGACGATCGCGGCGGGCGCCGAATACATAATCCAGAACTTCCCCGCCGTATTAGCCGGCTTGCCGGCGAACATCCAAGCGTTCGTCCAGGCGCTGTTGGCCTTCAATCCGGTCCCGTATGTGCAGCAATTCATCGCCAACCAGATGGTTTATGCGCAGATCATTGCGACGTCGCTGCAGAATGCGGCCCAGGACTTCGGCGCGGGACTGCAGGCGCTGCCGGCGGCGTTCCAATCCGCATTGCAGGCCGTCCAGATGGGCGATGTCACCGGCGCCGTGACGGACGTTGCGCAAGGTTTCCTGAACCTGTTCGTCACCGGGGTAGATGTCACGACCACAGGGAGTATCACGGTCGCGCCCGGGATTACCGCGTCAATCACCCCAGCCGGCGCTTTAGGAGATCTGTTACCCATCCTCACCATTCCGGGAATGGCGGCTCAGAACTTGACCAACCTCCTGCCGCCCGGCTCCATCCCCGCGCAGATCTCGCAAAACTTCACCAACGTGATCGACACGGTTACTGATACCTCCCTCGCGGCGCAGGCGTTCCTCAGAATTTTCCCTCCCAACTTCTCCGTCAACCTCAGCGCGGGGCTGCCCGTGGCGCTCACGCTGGATGCGCTGGGGGCGCCGTACAACGCGGCGGGCGCCTTTGGATCCAGCGCCACGGCGTTCGTCGGCCAGCTGCAAACGGGCGACTTTGGGGGGGCGATCGGCACTCTCATCGATGGTCCGGCCGTCGTCAGCGACGCCTTCCTGAACGGCCAGTCCACGCTGCCGATTGGTTTCGATTTAAGCGGCTTCCCCGTTACTGTGAACCTTCCCTTGAATGGAATTCTGGTCCCTCAAACTGTGTACACCGCGTCGATCACGGGGGTTCCCGTAGTCGGAACGATCACCGTCCCGGTCGGAGGCACCCCGATCAGTGGCCTCGCGACCGGACTGTTGATCTACGCGCCCGAGCAACTCGCGCTGGCAATTTCGCCCACCGGGTAGCCGTTGCGGGACACGGCGTCGAGGGGCGCCGTGTCCCGAGCCACCGCCGGTGCCGGGCCTGACGGCGGACATTCCCTTTTCCGGGCTTGTCGTTCCGGTGCCCCTCGCGACGGCGGCGGCACTGCTCGAATAAACCCCCATTACGATTCTTCCAATAACCGTCGGCGCCAATTTTGGGTTGCCATTGTCGCTCGCCATTTCGATCCTGGGTCCGCCGGTCTCAACGATGAACGGATTCGCAACGGGCGCGACGGTGTTTCGGGCAGCGCTGCAGTCCGGCAACGGTGTGGCGGCGGTTGGCGCGCTCGCCGATATGCCGGCCTACGTCTTGAATGGCTTCCTCAATGGGGAAACTATCGTCGACTTGTCCATGCCGGTGAGCGTCGAGCCTGTCACGGTGACGATGACGATGCACTTGCCCTTTGACGGAATTCTCGTTCCGACGCATCCCATTTCGGCGACGGTGGACCTCAGTCTGCCGGGCATTCGGCTCCCAATAACCCTCACGCTCGGAGGCACACCCTTTGCGGGCGCCGTTCCCGAGCTGCTGAACTATTTGCCCGAACAGCTCGCCGCAGCAACTACACCTAAGTAATCGACGGCCCCTGGGTCGATCCGGAACCGAGCCGCGGCGCGGCGCCGGTGACCGGATCTCGGCGCCGTGCCGGCGTGCGCTGTCGATGCACCACTTGCCTTCAGACCGTGTCGGGCTGAGGCTGCGCGGGCTGCGATAGCCTCCGGGTTTCTCCGAATCCGGCCGCCTATTAAACTACTGTTTACTTCGCGGTCTACGGGGTAGTCCCGCCGCTGAATCGAGGAGGTCGGGTATGTCGTTTGTAATCGCGGCGCCGGAGGCTTTCCAGGCGGCGGCCAACGACTTGGCGGGTATACGGGCGTCGCTCGCCGACGCCACGGCGTCGGCTGCAGCTTCCACGACCGGAGTGGTGCCGGCGGCCGCCGACGAGGTCTCGGCCGCAATGTCGGCGATGTTCGGCAACTTCGGGCGGGAATTTCAGTGGCTCAGCGCCCAAGCCCAAGCGTTTCACGCCGAGTTCGTCAGCTTGATGAACGCCGGCGCGGGGGCCTACGTCAGCACCGAGGTCGCCAACGCCGAGCAGGCCGTGGCGAACGCCATCAACGCACCTGCCGAGGCGATACTGGGCTCCCCATTGCTGCCGGGTGGGGTAGGGGCGAGTGCCGCCCAGAGTGTCAGCGCCGCCAGTGGCCTTCTCGGTGGGATTCTCGGCGGCGGCACGTCCGGCAGCACCAGCGGGCTGCTGGGCGGTCTCACCGGTGGCACCAGCGGTGTCACCGGGCTGTTGGGTGGATTGACGGGTGGCACAAGCGGACTCGGCGGGTTGCTCGGCGGTTTGACCGGTGGTACGAGCGGTCTGAGCGGGCTGCTGGGTGGTTTGACCGGTGGTGCGAGCGGTCTGAGCGGGCTGCTGGGCGGTTTAACCGGTGGCACGGGCGGTCTTCTTGGTGGTCTGGGTTCGCTCGGCAGTGGCCTCAATTCGCTCCTCTCGGGTGCTCTGCCCGGCTTGCCCAATATTTTGACGGGCCTTGAGAATTCCCTCACGGGAGTCGTCAATTCGCTGCTGCCTGGGCTCGTCAACGTGCAACTTGGCGCGGGCCCCTACTTCACCGGTATCGCCGGTCCGTACGAAGCGCTCGTCTACAACACGTGGAACAACCTAAACAGCCTCACGGCCGGCTGGCTGGCTGACCCGTTCCCGTTCCTGCGGCAGTTCGTCGCCAACCAAATCGGCTACGGCCAGATCATCGCGACGGCCTTGCAAACCGGGAATGTCGCGCCGGTCTCCG
>NZ_JAOPWB010000191.1 GCF_025965855.1 Mycobacterium sp.
CTCGGCGTCGGTGTCGGGCGCTGCGGCGAGAAGCACCTGCAGGGCTTCCGCGAGCACATCCGCACCGACCACCAGATCGGCGCGACACCAGTCGTACCACCCGCTGAGTTTGTCCAGGTAACGCCGCAACGCCGTACGGGTCGGGTCGGCGTCGCCACGGAGGAAGCCCAACGTGTCGGGGTCGTCGATGCGGTGAACGTCGATCAGTGCACGCAGCCCGTTGTCGCACAGCAGCCCCCGCTCGGCAACGGACAGGTCGACGGTCCAGCCCCGCTTGTGCCAACTCGGAACGTCCGACGGTGCCCGCCCCCGCACTCGGCGCATCACATAAAACGGCGACCCCAGAACCGCTGCGTCGCGTTCGATGTCAACGATGTCCGGAACTCGAATGCCTTGCGCGCCAAGTCGTTGCATCACCTCGGCCTGTCGCGGGGCGTCGGGCACGGTGAACAACTGGTGGTTTTCGGCCTGTGCGCGCAACACCAGATCCTCGGCATGGCGCGTGCCGGCTTGGTCGGTCCAGGCGGCGGCGAAGAACACTGTTCGCCCGGAGTAACCGGCCGGCGGGGCGGTGAAATCGGAGACCTCGAAGGTGGTCGCTTCTGCAGCTGCCAGCCGAAGAGGCAACCAAGCCTGCAGCACCTCGCCCACCCGGTCGCCGACCTCGCCGCGCATCGAGGTGTACGCCATCAGAAACCCGTTGCCAGAATATTGAACACCACTGTCAGAATAGCGGTCATGGATAACAGTCGGTTGAGCAGTCCGGCGTTCGGGGCCTACGTGCTTCCCGGCCGTGTCACCGATCCCGGCGCGGTGATCAGCCAGGCACAGGCCGCCGAGCGCCTCGGCCTGCACACGGTATGGCTCGGCGAGCGGTGGGGCACCAAGGATCTCGGCGTGATCGCAGGCGCAGTCAGCCAGGTCACGTCGGGAATCCGAATCGCCTCGGGCATAACACATTTGCAATCGCGGCATCCCGCATTGTTGGCGTCGCTGGCGATGACGGCTCAGGCGCTTTCGGGCGGGCGGTTCGTCCTTGGCGTCGGACGCTCGGTGGACGCCATGTGGAAGGCCGTCGGGTTACCGAGGTCCACCAACGCTTCGATCGTCGACCACGCCGACATCTTCCGTCGCCTGTGCCGGGGGGAGAAGATCCGCTACGACGGACCGGCGGGCACCTACCCGTCCCTGCGGCTCAACGACCTTCCCGATCAGCCGGTGCCACCGCTGGTCTTTGCGGCGATCGGGTCCAAGGGCCTGGAGCTCGCCGGCCGTCACTTCGACGGCGTGCTGCTGCATCCATTCCTGACGACTGCCGCCGTGCGCCGATCGGTGGAGCTCGTCCGCGGCGCCGAACGCGCGGCTGGGCGGCCGGGGGGCAGCGTGCGGGTATACGCCACCGTGGTAGTGGCCTGCGAACTCCCTCCCGACGAGGAACTCGCGGTCGTCGGTGCACGCGCAGTGACCTACTACCAGATTCCGGGCTTCGGAGAGCGACTGGCAGTCGTCAACGGTTGGGATCCGGAGCCGTTGACCCGGTTGCGATCCCATCCGCTGCTCGACGGGATCTGAGGTTCGTCGGACTCCGTGCTCACCCGGGAGCAACTCATCGACGTCGCGTCGCTGTTGCCCGCGGCATGGACCGGCGATGCGGCGGCGATCGGATCGGTGTCCGCGTGCCACCAGGTATTCCAACGCTACCGAGAAGCGGGGGCCGACGAGTTGGTCTTGCACGGGAGTACACCCGAGCGGCTCGGCCCCCTCTTCGCGCGGGCAGACTGAGGGGCGGTTGGCCTTAAACAGTTAAATATTGAGCGGATTAGTTCTAGGATTCGGTCATGGATCTGAAACTCCAACGCATCGCCGCGTGGGGCGGAATCGTCATGCTCGTCCTGTTCTTCGTCTTCTTCATGCTGATCGGCAAGCTCATTCCGCCGCTCTCACCGACCGCGAGCGCTCGGGACATCGCGGACTTTCTCATCGCCAACAAACTGCGGGTACGGATCGGCCTCGCATTCAGCCTCCTCGCCGCCTGCGTCGCGTTGCCCTTCCTGGCCACGATCTGCCTGCGGGTGCGTCGGGTCGAGGGCAAGTGGGGCGTGTTGGCGGTGACTCAGATCTTCGCCGGGGTCATCTTCGTGCCGGGCTTCCTCTTCCCGATGATGGTGTTGGCCGCGGCGGCGTTCCGTCCCGAACACCGCGATCCAGGGATCACCCAGGCGCTCAACGACGTCTTCTGGTTGATGTTCGTCGGGATCGTCGGAACTCTGGTCGTGCAGGCCCTGGTGCTCACGACGGCGTCGTTTCTCGACCGAACGGATCCGCCGACATTCCCGCGATGGTTCGGCTATCTGAACGCTTGGTACGCGTTGCTTGCCCTGCCCGGCGGGGCGGTGATGATCTTCAACGAAGGCCCGCTCGCCTGGAACGGCGTCTTTGCCTTCTGGATCCCGCTAGTGGCCTTCAGCGTCTGGATGATCGCCGTGACCGCGGTGATGCTCCGCTCGATAAGCGCCGAGCAGGTGGCCGATCGACCGCTGGCGACCGCGGCCTCGTGACAGTCGGCGCACCGACCGCGCAGGCAACGGCGCGGCGGGTCCCCGGCGAGAACGGCACGTGGATCTTCCTGTTCGGCGACATGCTGGTCTTCGGCACGTTTTTCGCCACCTTCATGGTCGAGCGTGCCAAGGCACCCGAGATCTTCGATGCCTCGCGAAAAACGTTGCACACCGGTGTCGGGCTCACCAACACGCTGGTACTGCTGACGAGTTCGCTGTGTGTGGTCGTCGCTCTGGGCGCGCGGCGGTCCGGAGCGCGCCACGTTGCCCGCACGGCCGTACTCGCGGCCATGGTATGCGGCGGAATCTTCGTACTGCTCAAGGTGTTCGAGTATTACTCGCTGGTGACGAAAGGGCATGGCATCGGGGCCAACCATTTCTACCTGTATTACTTCATCCTCACCGGCGTGCATCTGTTTCACGTCTGCGTCGGCATCGCGGTACTTACGTTTCTGCTCACCCAGACCCGGCGGCACGACATCAGTGAAACCCGGATGGCGGTGGTGGAGGGTGGGACCTGCTTCTGGCATCTCGTCGACCTGTTGTGGATCATGCTGTTCCCGCTGCTGTACCTGGTGGCCTGATGTCCGGTCCCTCAGCGCTCGGGTTCGCGCGTGGCCGCGCCGGTGTGTCGTGGCTGGTGTTGATCGCGGCGACACTGGTGTCCTATGCGTTGGGCGCCGAGCACGGCGTCGGATCGGCGGTCGTGGTGGTGGTGTTCGGGATCGCCGCGATCAAGGTGAGGCTGATCGGGCTCGACTTCATGGAACTCCGTAGCGCGCCAATGCCATTGCGGGCCGCGTTCGAAAGTTACTGCCTGGGACTGTGGGCCGTCCTGTCCGGGCTCTACCTGTTTCTCTGAGCCTCGGCCACCGAGTCGCGGCGACACCCCACGGCGTCAGTGTGACCGGACCCCGAAGTCGATGTCCGGAATGCCGGAGAACGGCCTGAAGCCGGCCTTGTCCAGCCATGACGGGGCTGCGTTGTGTCCGGGTTCCGGGCGCGCCCAGTCCACCCACGAACCCCAATCATCGCGACGGAGCTTTTGCGTAAGCGTCTGTGGGTGTGCGGCCTCGGCGGCCGCGTAGCGAGCAGCGAAGCCCTTCATCTCGGGCAGCAGCCAGACGTCCTCCTCGGAACGCCACTTACCGCCGCCGGCATACTCGATGAATTGATACGAGGGGAAGTCGATGGGCTGGCCGCCGGGCTGCGGATTGTCGGCGCGATTGAGCACCTTGTATGCCACGCGCGTGCCATCGACGACGTACCAGACGAGCGGGCTGTAGACCTGCGGTGCGGCACCCATCGTGCCCTCGAGGAATCTGGTGATCTCCGCTGGGCCGGTGAACGTGCCGTAGAAGTGGTCGAAGTAGGTCGCGTCGTCGGTGAAGAGGCCGGCCCAAGCCTGCCAGTCTTCGAGCACCGGGCCAGTCATGAAGTAACGCCGAAATTCCCGCTCGACTTCCGCAATCTCTGGCATCGCGGTCACCCACCCAGTCGCAGGCCGGTGTTCCGGGTGCCGAACACGTCGGTGGCCATGATGGCCCCGAGTCTGCTTGCATCCCAGCGCTGTTGACCGTTCGACACCGATGCGACAGGATGCCAGCCTTTCAGTAGCTGGAGATCCTCGCCCATCGCGCGGATAACCTGCCCGCTGACGTGGCCGGCCTCGGGGCTGGCCAGCCAGGCCACCACCGGCGAACCCAGTGACGGGTCCTTGGGGTCGAACTCGTCCTCGGCGCGCTCGTCGGGTTCGATCGGAGCCTGCGCGCCGGGCATGGATGCTGACATCCGGGTGCGCCCGCCCGGGCTGATCGCATTCACGGTGGCGCCGATCGACGCCAACTCCAGGCTCAGGGTCTGGGTCAGGCCGACGATCGCGGCCTTGGCGGCGCTGTAGTTGGTCTGCCCGAAGTGACCGTGCAGTCCGGCGCCGGAGGTGGTGTTGATGATGCGGCCGTAGACCCTTCCGCCGGATTCCTTCGATTCCGTGCGCCACTTGCGCGCGACCGCGCGGCTGGTGAGCCAGCTGCCGCGGACGTGCACCCGCATCACCAGGTCGAAGTCGTCGGCGGTCATGTTCCAGATCGCCTTGTCGCGAACGATTCCCGCGTTGTTGACGACGATGTCCAGCCGACCCAGCTGCGAGTAGGCACGCTCGACGGCGAGGTCGACCTGCTCTTCGTCGCCGACGTCGCTGAAGTCGGAAACTGCTGTGCCACCCCGGCTTTCGATGATCGCCACCACTTCGTCGGCCACCTTGCCGGTGCCCTCGCCGGACAAGCTGGTGCCCAGGTCGTTGATGATCACGGTGGCGCCGTGCTTGGCCAGTTCGAGCGCGTGGCCGCGGCCAATGCCGTGTCCCGCACCGGTCACCAGGGCGACTTTGCCGTCGAGCAGTCCGGTCATGGGCTCTCCTCGCTTGGTGTGAAGATCGTCAGATATGGGCTGTCGGGATCCGCGTCGTCGACCGGGCGGAAGACGGCGGTGACCGGCATGCCGACCCGAAGGTCGTCAGGGTCGACGCCTTCGACCGTCGTCATCAGCCGTGGACCTTCGGCCAGTTCGACGATCGCGGCCACATACGGCAGCCGCTCCTTGAACGGTGCCAGATCATTCACGTAGACAGTCGAATACGTGTAGAGCGTCCCGCTCCCGCTGGCCCTTACCGGCTGCACGTCCTCGCTCCAGCAGAACGGGCAGAACGGGCGCGGGTAGTGGTGCACTCTGCCGCACGCCGCGCATTCGGCGATCAGCAATTGACCCTGCCTGGCGGCCTCCCAGTAGGGAGCGCTTGCCGCGTCGATGGTGGGAATGTCAACCCGTTCTTGCAAGCGAGCCACCCTCACCACCCGGTGAACTCGGTGGGTCGCTTCTCCACGAACGCCTGCACGCCTTCCGTGGAGTCGTGCGAATACGACTGAATCTCCTGCGCCATCGCCTCCGCGACGAATGCGCCGGAACGGTCGGTGTCGGGCGAGTCGTTGAGCAGCCGTTTGGTGAACGCGATAGCGGAGGTCGGCGCTCCGGCCAGCCGGCCGGCGAAGTCGGCGACCGTGGCATCCAAGTCGGCGGCGCTGACAACCCGGTTCACCAGTCCCAGCGTGAATGCTTCGGTGGCTGAGAGCCTTTCACCGAAGAACGCCATCTCCTTGGCTTTCTGCATGCCGATGCGGCGGGGCAGTAGATAGCAGCCGCCCCCGTCGACGACCAGCCCGCGCTTGACGAATGACTCCGCGAAGTAGGCGTTTTCGGTGGCGATCACCAGGTCGGAGGCGTATGCGACGTGGGCTCCCAGGCCGGTCGCCGCGCCGTGCACCGCGGCGATCACCGGTTTGTTGCAGTCCAGCACACTGGCCACCAGCTTCTGGGCGCCGTTCATGATGCGCCGGGTCGGCTCCAGCACGCGCTTCTCGCCCTGCGCGCGCCGTTCGGCGAGCGAGCCCACATCGGCGCCGGCGCAGAAGTGCTTGCCGTTGGCGCGCAGCACCACCACGCGTACCTTCTCGTCGGCGTCGGCGGTGGCCAGTAACGCGATGAGCGCATCACGATCGTCGGGACGTACCGCGTTGGCGGCTTCGGGCCGGTTCAGGGTGATCGTCATGACGCCGTCTGCGACGTCGGACAGCACCGCTGCCTGCGTGTTCATTGAGTCTCCTTCGGCCGGAAACCCTGGACATCAGTCCGGGAGGCAAGCCGATCCCCGGTGTGACGCTGGTGTACCACGTCGGGGATGTCGGTGTCGACGGTTACCGTGCGCTTGTGTCCCGCTTCCGGCTGCTGCCCGTCCCTGATCAGGAGGAGGCACTGTTGGCGCATTGTCGGGATGCGCGCTATGTGTGGAATCTGGCGGTGGAGCAGCAACAGCATTGGCAACCGGGGCGCAAGGCCCCCGGCTACGTCGAGCAGGCCGCGCAGTTGACCGAGGCCCGTGCCGAGTACGGGTGGCTTCGTGCCGGGAGTCAGACGGTGCAGCAGCAGGCGTTGCGGGATTTCGCGCAGGCCATGCGAAACTTCTTCAACGGCACGCACCGTCGCCCAAGGTGGCGCAAAGCCGATGTGCACGAAGGGTTCCGCCAGGTTGCGGTAAGACCGCATCACGTCAAGCGTCTGAATCGCCATTTCGGTCGAGTATGGGTACCCAAGGTCGGCTGGGTTCGGTTCCGCCTGTCGCGGCCGGTGCCCACGGGCGTCAAGTCCTACCGTGTCACCCGTGATCGGGCCGGCCGCTGGCATGTCGCGTTCGCCCACGTCCCTGACCCCCTCGCCGGTCCAGGCGACCGCAGCGTGGTCGGTATCGACCGTGGCGTTGTCGTCTCGGCGGCGCTGTCGACCGGTGAGCTGTTGCAAGTACCTGGTCTGAGCCGGGGCGAGACCAAGCGGTTGAAGGTGCTGCAGCAGCGGCTCGCCCGCGCTAAGCGTCGCTCCAACCGGCGCGCACGAACGAAACTGGCGATCGCGAACCTGAAGGCGCGTGAGGCAGACCGGCGCAAGGACTGGGTCGAGAAAGCCAGTACTGACATTGCGCGCCGCTTCGACACGATCAGGATTGAAGCCCTTGACGTGCGTGCGATGACCCGCACTGCGCGGGGAACTGTAGAGCAGCCTGGCGTGCGCGTTGCTCAGAAGCGCGGACTCAACCGGGCTATCAGTCGCAGCGGTTGGGGGCTGCTCGCTGCGCGCTTGCAGCACAAGGCTCATGGTCGGGTCGAGCAGATTCCAGCCGCGTATACGTCGCAACGATGCTCCGCGTGCGGACACGTCGCACCCGGAAACCGTAAGAGCCAAGCGGTTTTCGAGTGCGAATCCTGCACTGCTGGACGGTGCAACGCCGACGTCAACGCTGCACGCAACCTTGCCGCCGGACGGGCGGTGACTGCACGGGGAGACCTTGCCGGTAGGCGGTCTGCGAACCGTGAACCTCAACTCGCTACTCCTGCCGCGTAAGTCGATGGGATGGGAGATTGGAATCCCCGGAATTCAGTCCGGGGAGGGCGTCAAGGTGTGTAGGTGGCCTTCAGGTGTTTGATGCCGTTGACGAAGTTCGACCTCAGCATGACCGGTTCGCCGGCCGCGGTGATGTCGGGGTAGTGCGCGTAGAGCATCTGGAACGCCACGTTCAACTCAAGCCGGGCCAAGTGGGCGCCCAGGCAGAAGTGCGGTCCCGGACCGCCGAAAGCGATATGGTTGTTGGGTTTTCGCGCGATGTCGAAGTGCTCCGGGTGGTCGAAGACCGCGGGGTCGCGGTTGGCGGCGGGGTACCAGACCACGACCTTGTCGCCGGCGCTGAAGGTGTGGGTGACCTCGCCCTGCGAGTCGGTCAGCGTCACACCGTCACGGGTCACCGTGCGGCGAAAGTGGATCACCGGGCTGGCGTACCGCAGGATCTCCTCGACCGCGGCGGGCGCCATGTCGTCGTAGTTCGCCAGCAGTCGACCGCGCTGCTCAGGGTGCGCGCTGAGAATGAGCAGTCCGTGGGTCAGCGCATTTCGTGTGGTCTCGTTGCCCGCGCCGATCAGCAGGATGAAGAACTTCGCCAGTTCTTGAGGAGTCAGGTTCTCCTCGTCGGACGTGACCAGCTTGCTGATCACGTCGTTACGCGGATGGGCGATGCGGTCTTCGGCGATTCGCTTGAGCAGGTCGATCAGTTTTTCGCTGATGTCGGTTACTGCCGCTTCGATGCCCGCGACGGTCTGGTCGGGTACGTACTCGGGGTCCGACGCGCCGAGCACGATGTTGGTCGCCCGCAGGATGAACTGTTCGTGTTCGCGTGGAACGCCGAGCATGTTGTCGATGATGCGCAGCGGCAGCAGCGTCGCGAACGAAGAGACGAAGTCGCACTCACCCGAACGAGGCATCTCGTCGAGGATCTCGGCCGTGGTCTCTTCAGCCAAGCCACGCAGCTCGGAGAGTATGCGGGGGGTAAAGCCGCGCGAGACGATCTTGCGCAGCCGCATGTGTTCGGGATCGTCCATGTCGATGATGGAGCCGCGGTATTCGCGCATCTCCGAGGTCTGGTCAAAGATCTGCGTGCCCTGCCCGGAACTGAACTCGCCAGGGCGGCGGCTGATGTCGACGACGTCACGGTGGGCCCCGACCGCCCAGAACCCGCGAGGCCGCGGTGAGTCGGGCCGGTTGGTCCGAACGAAGACTGGACCGCCGGCCTCGCGAAGGCGCCGGTAGAGCTCGCTCCGGTCAGCCGGACGCTCCTGCCACCACTGCAGGTCGATCAGCGGTGCGAACTGCTGCTCGTCGGTGTCGATCGCGCTCACAGCATCCGATTCTGGCACTCATGTCACTTATAGGCAATGCCGGGGTGCAGGTTCAGATGAGGCAATGGCTCAATATTTGTTCGACGAGGCACGAGGTATCTAACATTGGTGTCACTGCCACTGGACGGACGGAGTAGAGCACATGACGTTGCGAGTCGGCATCATCGGCGTCGGGTGGGGCGCGCATGTGCAGGTGCCCGGTTTCCGGGCGGCGAAGGGCTTCGAGCCAGTCGCGCTCTGTGCGCGCACACCCGAGCGGCTGGAACGCGTGGCGGCCAAGCTGGGCATCGAACAGACCTCCAACGATTGGCAGTCGTTCGTCACCCGCGACGACCTCGACGTCATCTCGGTCGCGACTCCCACCGTGCTGCACCACGAGATGACGATCGCCGCACTGGCGGCAGGTAAGCCCGTGTTGTGCGAGAAGCCGCTGGCGGGTGACCTCGATGCGGCCCGCCACATGGTCCGTGCCGCGGCCGATTCCAAGCTGCCCACCGCATGTTGCTTCGAGAACCGGTGGAACCCAGACTGGTTGGCCGTCGCGGACCGGGTGCGCTCGGGCTTCCTAGGTTCGCAGTACCTCGCCCGGGTCAGCCGCAGCGCGTCCTACTGGCATCCGAGCCATCCGCTGCAGGCCCATTGGATGTACGACCGCGAGCAGGGCGGCGGCTATCTGGCCGGCATGCTGGTGCACGACCTGGACTTCCTGTGCAGCCTGCTCGGCCGCCCGGTCTCGGTGTGCGCGGAGGTGCGCACCAGCGACCCCGTCCGCGAACTGCCCGACGGCGGGACCCTGCCCGTCACCGCCGACGACACCGCGGCGCTGCTGATGCGCATGGAGTCCGGGGTGACCGCCATTTTGAGCCTCTCGGTGATGGGCGCCCACGCCGATCACTATCGCCTCGAATTGTTCGGCTCCGACGGCACCATCATCGGCGACGGCGACTTACGTTCCGCGGCATATAGTCTCGGCGCCGCCACCGATGCGGGATTGAGTCCCCTGACGGTCGATGAACGCGAGCCCGCGCACCCCGAGCGGTTGCCCGGAGGACTGGCGGGTCACGCCAGCCGGGCGATGGCGCTGATGCTGCAGGACTGGCTGCCCGCCTTCGACGGCGCCCCGAGCGCCGCGGCCACCTTCGAGGACGGACTGCTGTCGCTCGCGGTGATCGACGCCGCACATCGCTCGTCCGAAGGCGGCGGCTGGGAGCAGGTGCGCCCCTAGCTCGACGGCCAGCCGATCGAGGCTTCGGCGGGCGGGTAGATCAATACGCCGCGGATGTTGGCACCGGCGTGCATGTCGGCATAGCCGTCGTTGACCTTCTCCAGGGGGTAGGTGCGAGTGACCATGGATTCGAGGTCGACCTGCCCGGCGCTGTACAGCTCGAGGATCTTCGGGATGTCGGCACGTGGGTTGCCCGAGCCGTAGAGGGTTCCGATGATCTGCTTCTCGGTCAGGGTGAGGTCCATCAGGTTGGCCCGGATCTCGCGTTCCAGCATCGGGTGGATGTTGGTGACCACCAGCCGGCCCCGCTTGGCCGTCATGGCCAGCGCCCGGCCGACCAGTTGGCCGTCGCCGACTCCCATAGCGCAGATGAACTTGTCCACGCCGCGGTTCCAGGTAGCTTCGGCGACAACGTCTTTCGCCTCGTCCCAGTCCGCGGCGGTGTGGGTGGCTCCCATCTTCACCGCTTCGGCCCGCTTGTACTCCGAGGGGTCGATGACGGTGATCGTGCGGGCGCCCGCGAGCCGGGCGCCCTGCACCGCCGCGGCGCCGATGCCACCGACCCCCGCGATGGCCACCGTGTCGCCCGGTCGGACGTCGGCGGCATAGACCGATGATCCCCACCCGGTGATGAAGCCGCAGCCGAGAAGACAGGCCAGGTCGAGGCGATAATGCTCCGGGATCTTCACGCAACTCGCCTCGTGCACCACGGTGTGGTGCGCAAACGAGCCGACACCGCAAGCTAGCGCAAGGTCGTCGCCGCCGAGATGATGGCGAGCGGTGCCGTCGTGAATCTGCATGCCCGAGTAGACCTTTGCGCCCAGGTCGCACAAGCTCTGATGGCCGGTCGAGCACGAGGGGCACCGGCCGCACGACGGGATGAAGCTGAAAACCACGTGATCGCCCGGCGACAGCCACGACACGTGCTCACCGACGGACTTGACCACGCCCGCACCCTCGTGGCCGCCGATGCAGGGCAGTCGGATCGGCATGTCGCCGGTCACGAGGTGGTCGTCGGAGTGGCACATGCCCGAGGCGTGCAACTCGACCAGTACCTCGGTCGCCTTCGGCGCGTCGAGCTCGATGGTCTCGACAGACCAGGGTGTGTTGCGTTCGAATAGGACCGCTGCCTGTGTGTGCATGCCCGTGTCCCTTTCCGGTCCTAACGGATGATGGCCTGGTATTCGACGAAGCCGGCGATGCCCTCGGGGCCCCCTTCGCGCCCGATGCCGGACTGCTTGAATCCGCCGAACGGGCTGGCGAAGTCGAGCACGGCGGTCGAGTTGACGGCCACTGAACCCACCTGCAGCTGGGCCGCCACTGCCGCCGCCCGATCCTCGTCGGCAGACCACACCGCGCCGACCAGCCCGTAGCGAGAGTCGTTGGCGATGGCCACCGCCTCAGCGGCGTTGTCGGGGCCGGTGTCGTCGTAGGCGATGGCGACGGCGACCGGACCGAACACCTCTTCGCGGGCGATCTCCATATCGTTCGTCGCGGCGACGAGCGCGGGGGAGACGAACCACCCTGGGCGGTCGGGCCGCTCACCTCCGACCAGGACGGTGGCGCCCTCGCCCGGCGCGCGCCGCAGGAACCCCTCGACCCTATCGCGTGCAGCCTCGTTGATCAGCGGACCGATGTCGGTGGCCCGGTCGGCGGGATCGCCAACGATCAGCCCCGCGACAGCAGCAGTCAGCGCGGCCACAAATTCGTCGTAACGGCTGCGCGGCAACACGATTCGCGTTAGCGCGGCGCACAGTTGACCGTTGTTGCCCATCACGCCGGCCACCAACCCGGACACCGTCGTCTCGAGTGGCGCGTCGGGCAGCACGATGGCCGCCGACTTGCCACCCAGCTCGGTGCTGCAGCGGCGGATGCGTGAGCCGCACGACGCTGAGATCCGGGCGCCGACGGCCGTCGAACCGGTAAAGCTGATCTTGTCGACACCTGGGTGATCGGTGAGCAGCTCACCGGTCGCGGCGCCGCCGTTGACGACATTGACGACGCCGTCGGGCAGTCCGGCTTCCTCGATCGCCTCCATCAGCACGCCGAATTCGAGCGGGGCATCGGGCGCGGGCTTGAGCACGATCGTGCATCCCGCCGCCAGGGCCGGACCGAGCTTCAGCGCGGCGACGAACAACGGCGTGTTCCACGGCACGATGGCGCCCACCATGCCGACGGGAAGCTGACGTACCTCAACGGTGCCGCCCGTCATCGAAGGCCGACTCGACGAGAAGGGATAGTCAGGGGTGATCGTCGCGTAGGCGCGCAGCACGCCGGCCGCGGTGATGACCTGACCGAACGTGCTCCAGGATCGCGGCGAGCCGATCTCGGCGGTCGTCAGGTCGGCCAGTTCGCCTTTGCGGGCGCTCAACGCCTCCGCGAGTCGGCCCAGTGCTGCGCCGCGATCGGCGGCGGATACCTGCCCCCAGGACTGCAGTGCGCCCCGGGCGGCCGCGACCGCGGAGTCCACTTCCTCGCGGTCGGCGACACCCACGGTGCCCAGTAGCTCGCCCGTGGTCGGCGACGTCACATCCAGCGTCCCGGTGTGCGCGCCCGACACCCATTTACCCGCGCTATAGCTTGCTGCCAACTCGACCATGGCCACCGATTCTGGCAGCAATGTCATCTTTGGACAAGCGGCTCATTGGTGATGAAGCGATGTTTCAGTTTCGGTTCTGCACATTTTCTGACAGTATTGGTCATTATGACTGCAGCGCCGGACAGCGACGCCGACGGCAGTGCCGGACGGCCATGGGAGCTGGTCGTGGAGCGCGGCAAGATCGCCGAGTTCGCCGAGGCCATGTTGTGCGACGACCCCTCCTACCGTGGTCCGGACGCGATCATCCCGCCGACGTTTCTGACCACCGGCGGCCGCTGGGCGCCGGCCGGCGTCCGAGTCGACGTGCGTTTCGACCGCAAGCGCCTGCTGCACGGCGAGCAGGAATACATCTTCCACGGCGACCTGCCCGTCGCCGGAGACGTCCTCACCGCACAGGAGAGGGTCGTCGACCGGTACTCGAAACCGGGCAAGCGCGGGGGCACAATGCGTTTCGCCACCGTGGTCACCGAGTACCGCGATGCGGGGGGAGCGCTCGTCGCCGAGGCCAGAGCAACCTTCATCGAGACGGCCCAGCGATGAGACCCGGCGACGGCGCGGGGGCACAGCTGGCGGCGGCCACCGCATTGAGGGTGGGTGTGCAGGCGCCGGCCCGTGAGTTCGGCCCGCTCACCCGGCAGATGTTCGTTCGCTACGCCGGTGCGTCCGGCGACCTCAACCCCATGCACTACGACGATCAGCTCGCGCAGTCCGCGGGCTACCCCTCGGTATTCGCGCAGGGCATGTTCTCCGCGGCGCTGCTCGCCGGGTTCGCCACCGACTGGCTGGGCGCGGGCTGCGTGCGCCGTTTCGGCGTGCGCTTCCGCGAGCAGGTCTGGCCGGGCGACGTGTTGACCTGTTCAGGCACGGTGACCGCGGTATCGGCGGAGTCCGACGCCGACCGGGTAAGCGTGGAGTTGTCCGCCACCCGGCAGACGGGCGGGATCGCGATCACCGGCACCGCGGATTTCCTGGTCCCGCGAAACGCCCCTGGGCGCGACGCGGGTAGCCCGCATCGGCCATAAGCTGGAAACGCCATGTCCGAAGCCTCGATCGTCCGCAGGGCCAGCTACGGCCCCTCCAGTCCCGCCGTGGGCGCTCGTGGCGCCACCACCCGGGGCCGGATCGCCGAGGTGTCGCTGGAGCTTTTCGGCCGGGTCGGGTACTTCGACACGTCGGTCGACGCGATAGCGAAGGCAGCCGGGGTATCCCGGGCCACCCTGTACCAGTACTTCAAGGGCAAGGACGAAATCTTCCTGGAGCTGCTCAACGAATGCGGCAGCGCGTTGTTTCGGGTGGCGCGGCGCATCGGTGCGCTCGGGGCGGACGAGGTTGGCTTCGACAATCTGAACTGGTGGCTGGGCGAGTGGAGCTGGGTGTTCGACAAGTACTCCACGATGTTCGTGCAGTGGACGGCGATCGCCTCGTCGGACACCAAGGTGCGCCCCGAAATCACCCGGTTCGTGCGCAGTTACAACCACCGTGTCGCCGAGCGGCTCGCCGCCTCCGGCCTCAAGGGTCTGGACCCGGAGGTCGCGGCCATGACGATGACCGCGCTGGTGCACCGCATCAATCTGTTTGTGCACACCGACCGCGCCTATGGCCGTAGCGCCAAGGACGCGATCGACACGTTGTCGGTATTCCTGCAGCTGATGTTGTTCCCCGACACCCCGCCATCGGTGTTGACGTCGTTAGGTCTGCACGCCAGCACTGACCCCGCGGCTGAGGTGGACGCGGTCGCGGTGCCTCCGGCGCCGGACGTCGAAGGGCTGTCCGTCAGCGAGCGCACCGCGAGTCTCAGCAAACGCGCCGTCATCACTGTGAATGCTTTAGCCGATGCCGGCGCCGCTCAATTCCGTGCCCGGGGCTACCGCAGCACCAGTGTCGACGACATCGTCGAGTCGGCCAACGTGGCGCGAGGCACGTTCTATAAATACTTCAGCGATAAGCAGGATCTGCTCGCCGCCGTGGCCGCCGAAATCTATGGCGCCGGAATGGCATTCGCAGACCGGATCGCCGACGTCGATCCGGTGTCAAAGAAGTCGACGCTGCGGCGCTGGCTGGGCACCTACGTTGAGTTTTATGACCGGTATTCGGGTTGCATCGAGGCGTGGGCCGAGGGTGCCACCGACGATCACACCATCGTGAGCATCGGGGAGAACGGACAGGTGCAGATGGACATCGGCGCGGCCAGGATGCTGATTCGCGGACCGGATCGGTACCCTTTCGATCCGGTGGTCTCGGCACTGATCCTGCGTG
>NZ_JAOPWB010000205.1 GCF_025965855.1 Mycobacterium sp.
CCGCCATCCCGACCTGGATCTCGGCGATGTGGCCTACAGCCTGGGCCGCACCCGCACACATCACTCCCATCGGGCGGTGATCACCGGAGCGGCGAGCAGCGCCGATCCGCGCGACGACATGCTGAACGCCCTGCGTGCCGTTGGCGCCGGCCAACCCCACCCGCAGCTCACCGGCCACCATTACCTGGCCCACCTTCGCGGTAAGACCGTGTTCGTCGTACCCGGCCAAGGCGGCCAATACCCCGGCATGGGTCGAGAGCTTTACGAACACCACCGCGTCTTCGCCGACATGGTCGACGACTGCGACGAGGCGTTGCGCCCATTCACGGGCTGGTCGGTGCGCGACGTCCTGCGTCAGGACCCGGCGGCCCCGGCGCTGGACCGAGTCGATGTCGTTCAGCCGGTGCTGTTCACGATGATGGTTTCGCTTGCCGAGGTGTTAAGCCACTACGGCATTGTTCCCGACGCGGTGATCGGCCACTCCCAAGGAGAGATCGCCGCGGCGTATATCGCCGGGGTGTTTCCCTTGCCCGAGGCCGCCAAGGTTGTGGCGCGGCGCAGCCAGGCGCTGAGCGCCCTATGCGGTGCCGGTGCCATGGCGTCGGTGCTGCTCGCCGCCGACCAACTGGATCCCCTCCTGCAACCGTGGGGTGAGGCGTTGAGCGTCTCCGCGATCAACGGCCCGTCACACACCATCGTCAGCGGCGACCCCGCCGCGCTCGAGGAGTTCACCGCGGCCTGCGAGCGTGACGGCATCCAGATCCGGCCCATCGCCGTCGATTACGCCTCGCACTGTGCTCAGGTCGAAACGGTGCGTGAGCGCCTCCTGGCAGAGCTGAGCGACCTGAGTCCGGCGCCCGCACGCATCCCGCTGTATTCCACAGTGGGGAAAGCGCTTTCAGCCGATCCCCTCGAAACCACCACCATGGACACCGACTACTGGTATCGCAACCTGCGTGAGCCGGTCCGGTTCCATGACAGGGTGGTCGAACGTCTGGCCGCCGGCGAGTGCACGTTTGTGGAGTTGTCCCCGCACCCGGTATTGGCGCCAGCGATCACCGACACCTTGGCCCAGTCCGCGGGGCGGACCCAGTCGGCGGTGATCATCACGCTGCACCGGGACCGTCCCGACCCGGACAGCCTGGCTATGGCGCTGGCCCAGCTGCACAATCATGGCCACAGCCCGTCGTGGCCGGCCCTGTATCCGCACGCCCGCACGGTCGGGTTGCCCACCTACCCGTTCGATCACCGCCGCTACTGGTTGGCCCCTACGCCGACGGACGACGCTGCCGGGCTCGGCCTGGACCGTGCCGAACATCCCTTGTTGGGCGCGGTCGCCGCGCTGGCCGACGAAGACCAGGTCATGGTCAGCGGGCGGCTGTCACCCAGCGCCCAGGAGTGGCTGGTCGGCCATCAAGTCAACGACACCGTGGTGTTCCCGGCGACGGGGTTCATCGAGGTGATCCTGCGGGCCGGTGAGTTGGCCGGCTGCCCGGTGATCGACGAGCTGATCCTGCACGCCGCCCTGACCCTGTCGGAGCACGCGCCGACCGACCTGCAGATCCTCGTGCATCCGCTCGATCAGCTGGGCCGGCGCGCGTTTAGCGTGCACTCGCGCACCGGTGGCAATCCTGCCGCGTGGACCCTGCACGCGAGCGGCGCGCTGAGCGCCGGTCAGCCCACCGCCGGCTCCCCGCTCGTGCCGGCGCCGGGTGCGGAGGTGCTCGACCAGGACGACTTCTACGACCGGCTGGCCCAGCAGGGTTACCGCTACGGCGGCCTGTTCCGGTCGGTCCGGGGCATCGGCACCGACCCCGCCCGACCCGACGTCGCCTATGCCGAGGTGGCGTTGCCCGCCGGCACCGATGTCACCGGCTACGGCATTCACCCGGCCCTCCTGGACGCCGGCCTGCACCCGCTGGCCTCCGCGTTCGACCGCGCCGGCGAGGCCGACTCGGCGTTGCCGCGGCTTCCCTACGCGTTCAACGGGATCACCCTGTATGCCACCGCGGCCACCCAGCTGCAGGTCCACCTGACCCGCACCGGCGCGGACACGTTCAAGCTGCACGCCACCGACCCCACCGGGGCCCCGGTGATCACCATCAGCGCGTTGACTTTGCGCGCCGCCTCCGAACAGATCGGCCGGCCGACGTCGATCGCCGGGCTCGCCGACAGCTTGTTCGAGCTGACCTGGCCATCGCTGCCCGATCTCCCCGGTCCGGCGGCCCAACCGCCCGGGTGGGCGGTGTGCACCGATTCACCCGAGCAGCTGCCGGCCGGCCTGTCCAACGGCACGATCCACCACGACCTGGCCACCTTGACTCCATGCCCGGACGTGGTGATCTGGCCCCTACCGCGAACCGAGGCCGATCCGCTGCGGCGAGTGCATGCCCTGACCCGCCACGTTTTGGCCCAGCTTCAGGGCTGGTTGGCCCGGCCCGACACCGCCAACGCCCGCCTGATGATCGTGACCCGTCACGCGGTCAGCGTCAGCGCTCATGACGGTGTCCCGGATCTGGCGCACGCCGCGGCCTGGGCGCTGATACACACCGCCCAAAACGAGCATCCCGACCGCATCGTTCTGATCGACACCGACGACAGCTCCGCCACCGCCGCCACCCTGCCATCCATCGCCGCGACACCACCGGCCGGCGAGCCGGAGCTGGCCCTGCGCAACGGTGTTGCCCACATCCCCCGCCTGGCCCGCACCCCGACGCTGACCCCACCGGATGCCCCCGCGTGGCAGTTGGGCACCACCCGCAAAGGTGATCTGACCAACCTGGCCCTGCTCCCCACCGACCCGCCCACGACGCTGGCCCCGGGGCAGATCCGCGTCCAGGTGCGCGCCGCCGGGCTGAACTTCCGTGACGTGGTCGTGGCGTTGGGCGCCATCGCCGACGAGGGCCTGGGTAGCGAGGGCGCCGGGGTCATCGTCGACGCCCCGAGCGGGACGTCGCTGCGTCCCGGTGATGCGGTGATGGGCCTTTTCCCGCACAACGCGTTCGCGCCCACCGCGATCACCGATGAGCGCATGGTGGTACCCATCCCGGCCGGATGGTCGTTCACCCAGGCCGCGTCCGCGCCGATCGTGTTTCTGACCGCGTATATCGCTTTGGTCGAGATCGCCGGGTTGTCGGCCGGGCAGCGGGTGCTCGTCCACGCCGGCGCCGGAGGTGTCGGTCAGGCCGCCATCCAGATCGCCCGTCACCTTGGTGCTGAGGTTTTCGCCACCGCCCACCCGAACAAACACCACGTGCTCGACGATCTGGGGGTCGACGCCGGGCACATCGCCTCGTCGCGCACGCTGGATTTCGTCGATGCCTTCCGCGACGCCACCGATGGGCAGGGCATGGACGTCGTGCTCAACAGCCTTGCCGGGGAGTTCGTCGACGCTTCGCTGCGACTGCTGCCGCGCGGGGGCAGCTTCGTCGAAATCGGCAAGACCGACATCCGCCGGGCCGGCGACATCGCGGCGTCCCATCCCGGAGTCGACTATCACGTCTACGACCTGTCCAGCGCGCCCGCGGAATCCCTCCGGCCGGCGTGGACTGCCCTGACCGAGATGTTTGCCGCCGGTGCCCTCAAGCCGCTGCCCACCACGAGCTACGGCCTGCTGAACGCCGCCCAAGCCTTCCGTGACATGAGCCAAGCCCGCCACACCGGAAAGATCGTCCTGATTCCCCCCGCGGTGTTGGACCCCGAGGGCACGGTGCTGATCACCGGTGGCACCGGGATGCTGGGTGCGATCTTTGCCGAGCATCTGGCCACCCGCTACGGCGTCGAGCATCTGCTGCTGGTTTCGCGCAGCGGGCCCGATGCTGCCGGGGCCGGCGAACTGCAACAACGTTTGGCCGCGCTGGGCGCGCACGTCGCGATCGCCGCGTGCGATACGAGTAACCCCGCCTCGTTGGCCGTAGCACTTGACGCCGTCGCCGCCGAGCACCCGTTGACCGCGGTGATCCACGCCGCCGGCGTCCTGGATGACGCCTTGCTGACCGACCTCAGCCGTGAACAACTCGACGCGGTCTTGGCCGCCAAGGCCGACGCCGCCTGGCACCTGCATCGCCTCACCGCCGACCGCGACCTGGCCGCGTTCGTCTTGTTCTCCTCGGCCGCGGGAATACTGGGCAGCCCCGGGCAGGCCAACTACGCGGCCGCCAACGCATTCCTGGACGCGCTGGCCCGCCACCGCCACCACACCCAACGGCAGGCCACCAGTGTGGCCTGGGGTTACTGGCAAACCCCGTCCGGCATGACCGCCCACCTCAGCACGGCCGACCTGACCCGCCTGAGCGGCACCGGCCTGACCCCCATCACCGCCGAGCACGGCCTGGCGCTGTTCGACGCCGCGCTCGCCAGTCAGCCGACCAATCTGCTGGCCAGCCCGTTCAACACCGGCGCGTTGACCCGCCAGGCACGCCACAACACGCTCGACCCGATCCTGTCCGCTTTAACCCACAGCCGTCCCCAGGCCGCCACCGCCAGCCCCCGCACCCTGGCCGCCACGTTGGCCACCCAAACGCCCCAACAACCCGCGCCCAAGATTGCGGTGAAAACGCCGCAACCCCTCCACACCGACGGCACGGTCGTATATCCAGGTGACCTGAATCAGCGCGCCGTGCACCGCTCGCAGCGCGAGAAACGCCG
>NZ_JAOPWB010000260.1 GCF_025965855.1 Mycobacterium sp.
CCATTCGATGACCTGGCCCCGAATACGGGCATGAAGCCGGAACTCAATGAACACCAGGTCCCCCTCTCCGCACCAACGGTCGACGTCAGCGAGTAGGTCTGGAAGGCAGCACCAGATGCGTCGGAACTCTGCTTGCGCGGCCTCGATCCCGATCTTGCGACCTGTGAGCGGTTGAACGAGGACCACATTTGGGTGCAGGAGTTCCGGTAACCGTTGTGGTGATGGGTCGTGCCAGAAGTCGGCGAACTTGGTGACGAAACTCTTCGGGGTCGAAGCGTGTGTTCACTCCCCCACGATGCCGATCGATGTGCTGCCAATTCGACGCATGACACTGCTAAGAACCGCCAACGCGGGCGACCCGAGTCGCAGGGTGGCCGACCCGATGGGCTGTCTAGCCGGCCGGCGGTACCAGCGGCGGACGGCACGCGTTGGCGGTCGGATCCCACCACGAGCCGTTGTCGCATGCCAGCGGTTGCGGGCCGACGCCCAACGGCCGGCATACGTTGGCCGTCGGGTCCCACCACTGGCTCGCGTCACATGCCAAGGGTTGTGGCCCCACGCCCAGCGGCCGGCATACGTTGGCCGTCGGGTCCCACCACTGGCCGGGGTCGCATGCCAAAGGGAGCGGCGCGCCAGCGGGCCGACAGATGTTGGCCTTCGCGTCCCACCAGTCGCCGTTCTCGCATTGCGCCGAGCTCACCGCCGGCATCGCGATCGTCACGGCGGCCATCGACGCCGAGGCCACCATCACGACGGACACCGCGTCGCGAATCAACATCCTCATTGCAGGCCCTCCTCCTAGTGGCGTATACATCATCGAACCGAGCCCGGGCAGGGAGGTCAAGGCCGAAACCTCCACCGCTGCGGCGCGGCTAGCGTGAATCCTGTGACGACTACGACCGACCACGCGGATGACGAAGCCGATATTCGACAGCGAACTGACAAGCTGGCTGGCGCGATTCGCGCCGCGGATCTCGAAGCGGTGATGTCCATTTACTCGCCAGACGTCGTGTCGTTCGACATCGAACCGCCCCTCCAATACATGGGGGCAGCTGCAAAACAGAGAAACTGGGAGCGCGTCTTCGCGGCATACGAGCACCCGCTCGGATACGAGATTCGCGACCTCACCATCACCGTGAGGCGGCGACGTGGCATTTGCGCGCAGCCTTAATCGGCTCAGCGGCACGTTGAAGAGCGGAACGACGACTACCGGTTTCTGGGTTCGAGCGACGACGTGCTTTCGGACGGTGAACGGCGACTGGTTCATCGCGCACGACCAGGTGTCGGTGCCTTTGGACGTGACGACCGGTGGAGCGCTGCTGAACCTGGAGCCATGAGCGGCGTCGAGCGACATTGGCAGTAGTTGGCAGTGCACGGGGTGGACCTGGCAGCAGCCGTGCAGTGCGATGACAGACGAGGGTCGGTACGAAATGCGCAAGGAGGAACAACCGACATGGGAGAGCTCGCACTCCGGCAGGCCACGATCGAATACCAGGAGTTCGGACCGAAGGACTCACCGCATGCACCGGTACTGTTCGTCCACGGCATCCTGGTCGACGGGCGACTGTGGCGCGAGGTCGCCGAAGGCCTGGCGCGTCGTGGTTTCCACTGCATCGTGCCGACGTGGCCGCTGGGCTCGCACACCTTCCCGGTCAATGAGGCCACCTCGCTGTCGCTGCCGGGCGTTGCCGAGATGATCAACGACGCGCTCGTCGCCCTCGACCTTTCCGATGTGACGCTGGTCGGCTCCGATACCGGAGGTGGGATATGCCAACTGGTCGTCGACGGCTACCCGGACCGAATTGGCCGTCTGGTGCTCACCAACTGCGACGCCTTCGACAAGTGCCCGCCTTTCCCGTTCGACATCGCGTTCGCGGTGCTTCGTGGCCCCGTCTCGATCAAGTTGCTATGCCGGCAACTGCGATTGCGGGCGCTGCGCCACTCGCCGCTCGGCTTCGGCCTGCTCATCAACAAGCCTGATCCGGACCTCACCGCCGCCTGGCTGCAACCCTGCCTCGAGGATTCACGCATCTGCCGCGACCTCGCGGCGTTGCTGCGCCGGGTGTCCAGCTTCGATCTCACCGACGTGGCCACCCGGCTCCCCCGGTTCACCAAGCCCGTCACGCTGGTGTGGGGCCAGCGGGACCGCTGCTTCACCCCGGGCCTGGGTCGGCGGCTGGCCGGGTTGTTCAGCAACGCGAAGCTGATCGAGGTGCCCGACGCGAAAACCTTTGTCGCCCTTGATCAGCCGGATGCGGTGATCGACGCGATCGCGGCAATCACCGCGGTCACGGCGTAGCACACTGGCGTCTGCCAGAGGCACCGACGCCTCCGTCAGCGATGAATTCCGGGCGCGCCACCAGTCAGTACCTTCGAGACTGACAAATCGAGAGCAAAGGTGGATTTCATGACCTTGGAGCACGAAGCCCTGCCGCCAATTGTCGATCAGCAGACCTGGCGCGCCGCGCTCGACGACCTGCGCAAGCGCGAGAAGGCCGCCACCCGGGAACTTGATGCGATCGCCGCCCAACGGCGCCGGCTGCCCATGGTCGAGTTGCCTGACTACACCCTCATCGGGGTTGACGGGCGCGTCCGCCTTGTCGATGTGTTCGACGGCCGGTCGCAGCTCATCGTCTACCACCACATGTGGTCCGACGGCGCGGAGTGGCAGTGCGCCGGGTGCACGGGTTTCACGTCGCAGTTCACCCGGCTGGAGTTCCTCGACAACTACGACGCCCGGTTCGTCGTGGTCACCAACGGACCGATCGACGAGGCACTCGCCTACAAGCGCAAGGTCGGCAACCGGATGAAATGGTATTCGTCGTCGGAGAGCTCGTTCGGCGCCGACATGGACGCACCGCCCGGCGGGGGCTTCGCGGTCAACGTGTTCCTGCGTGACGGCGACACCGTGTATCGCACGTGGCATACGAACGGGCGGGGCACCGAGCAGCTCAGCCACTCGTTCGGGCTGATCGACATCCTGCCGTGGGGCCGGCAGGAGGAATGGCTCGATTCGCCCCAAGGCTGGCCGTCGCGTCCCACATACTCGGGTTGGCTCGACTCCCCCGATATCGCCCACGCCTACGGACCCAGCGACAAGTAAGGAGAACGCATGACCACGACCACCGAAAGCTACGTCGTCACCCGCACCATCGCCGCGACGCCGCAAGCCATCTTCGCCGTCCTCGCCGACCCCGCCCGCCACTGCACCACCGAGCCCACCGACTGGGTCCGCGACGCGGTGGATTCCGCACCGATCACAGCCGCAGGCCAGATGTTCGCGATGAACATGTTCCTGACCCAGGCCGGCGGTGACTACGTCACATACAACCTGGTCAACGTGTTCGACAAGGACCGCGCGATCGGGTGGATGCCGGGCGTGCTCGACGAGGCTGGCAAGCACAGTCCCGGCGGTTGGTTCTGGCGCTACGACCTTGCCCCGGACGGGGACAGCACCGATGTCACCCTCACCTACGACTGGACCGCCACGCCGCAGGACTTCCGCGATCGGGTCGGCGAGATGCCCATGTTCCCTGAGGATTACCTCGCCGCGTCGCTCGAGTCCCTAGAGCGATCCGTCGTGGGCTAGGACGGGCTGATAGGTCAGGAACGCCAGGCCGTCACCGACGGCGCGGGTATCAACGAGGCGCATGGGTTTTTTGGCGCTGGTCTCGCCGAAGAGGCGTTCGCCCGCCCCCAGGACGAACGGGTAGATAAACATCCGCAGCTCGTCAACGAGGTCGTGCTCGATCAATGTGTGCACGAGCTGAAAACTGGCATAGACGACGATGTCCCCGTTGACCTTTCGTCGCAGTGTCGAGACCTCATCTATCACGTCGCCGGTCAGGATCGTCGAGTTGCTCCAGTCGGGAGCTTGAAGACTCGCGGAAACAACGTATTTGGGCAAGCTGTTCAGCCGGTCCGCCCACTGGCCAGTGCGGGTTGGCCACCGCGCGGCGAAGAACTCGTAGGTGCGCCGACCCAGCAGCAGAGCCTCGGCGGCCAGCGCCTCGTCGAGCTCGACCTTGGCCCATTCTTCCCGGTCGCGATCTCCCACCTGGGTGAACCACCCGCCGACCCTGAAGCCCTCGTCACCGGTTGGGTCCTGGACGACTCCGTCAAGCGAGAGGTTCTCGCTGACGATGATCCTTCCCATCTACTCTCCTCGGTTGTCGTTGTCGGCTAGCACTAATAGAGACACCGCCGCGTCAAGAAAGTGGCGCGCGCCGAGCGCCCCCTTTGCCGTGTGGTCGGTGTCAATATGTGATGGAAGTGCCACGGGGTGTGGGAAGGAGGTACGCGAGGGTGGTACCCGGCGACCTGATGTCCCGCGCACAGGCCGGGAACGGCGAGGCGTTCGAAGAGCTGACCGCGCCGTACCGCAGGGAGCTGCAGGTGCACTGCTACCGGATGCTCGGATCGCTACAGGACGCCGAAGACGCCCTGCAAGACACGCTGCTCGCCGCCTGGCAGGGCTTCGGACGCTTCGAAGGACGCGCGTCACTACGCACCTGGCTTTACCGGATCGCCACCAACCGTTGCCTCAACGCCCGTCGCCGAGCGAGCCGCCGCATAGCCAAGGAGTGGGACGTGCCCGACGTCGAACCGCCCGAGCCGTCGCGGCTCGGCGAAGTCGTCTGGCTCGAGCCATTTCCCGACTCTCTCCTCCAGGGTGTCAGCGACGCGCCGCTCGGCCCCGACGCCTGCTACGAGCAGAGTGAAGCCATCTCGCTGGCTTTCATTACCGCCCTTCAGGTCTTACCGCCTCGCCAAATCGCCGTGCTCATCCTTCGCGACGTCCTCGGATTCCACGCCACCGAGGTGGCAGACATGCTCGACTCGACCGTCGAATCGGTCAAAGGCGCCCTCAAACGGGCGCGCGCAAGCCTACGGCGCCGGCTTCAGGCCGACGATGACCCGCAACCGCTACCCCAACGCGACTCACCCGCGGAGGCTGCGATCATCGCGAAGTTTGTCTCAGCGTGGGAGTCGGCCGATCTTGACGCGCTGGTGGCCCTTCTGACCGATGACGTCTTCATCTCGATGCCGCCGATGCCGTTCGAATACGAGGGGCGCGACGCCGTGGCCCGCTTCTGCGCGACGCTGTTCCGCGCGGGTCGCAGGTTCGACCTGGTACCGACGCGGGCGAACCGTCAACCGGCGTTCGGCGCATACCTGCGTAGCACCGGTGGCGTCAGCCACGGGGTCGGCCTGTATGTCCTCAGCCTCGCTGGTGACCGCATCTGCGCCATGACCCGCTTCGAGAACAGCATGCTCCCCTGGTTCGGGTTGCCACGATCGCTGCAGAGCTCATAGCGAGCGACACTCCATCACCGAATGGTCATGCAGCCCTCAGGCGTTTTTCCACACCGCCCGATATATGGCGGTGAATTTCTTGCTGGCCGGCGCGGCTGGGGCCCTCGAGGCAGCCCGCCTGATCGCTGCCGGCCATGCGACTCTGGCCTTTACGGGCTACTTTCTCGTACTCGAACTGAACGTGGTAGTCCCCTTGGCAATTCATATCGTCGTCCGGGCGCTAGGCGTAGATCTGTTGCGTGCCGACCGCGACCCCCTTACCGGTTTGCTGAATCGGCGCGCATGCGACCGCGCGATAATCGGCCGGATGCTTGCCGGCCGCGACCACATGTTCCTGGCCGTGGCCATGGTCGACCTCGACCATTTCAAAGCGGTCAACGACAGCAGAGGACATGCCGCCGGCGACGAGGCGCTCGTCGCGGCGGCCCGCGCGATAACAGCCGTCTGCCAAGACAGCGCGGTCATCGGCCGCATCGGCGGAGAGGAATTTCTGATCGCAGACGTCGTTTCGACAGAACGGCCGCAAGGGTGGGGGCATAAGCTCTGCGACGCGGTTGCGACGATCCCCGCGTCGGTAACGGCGAGCGTCGGAACCGCCACCCTGGCGTTGCGCAGCGTGGGTTGTGACGACGCCGAACGGGCGCTTCGCCAGCTGGTCGTCGATGCTGACACCGCCATGTACGAAGCCAAGAGATGCGGCGGAAACCAAGCTCGACATCACGGATCTCGCACGCCGGCGACGACGTCCTGACGGCAGATTCCTCCACCCCGCCGCGCCGACCGGAGCGCGCCCGCAGCCAGCTGTGACGCCGCCGCAAACTCAACATCCGCTCCCCGCGGCAACTTCATCGCCGCGACGCTCTCCGCTCATCGCATGGCTTGCCTCCCCGACGCAGCAACCCGCCTCTGCCGGGAACGGTGCGCCTCCCGCTTCCCCGTGCTGACGATCTCCTTGAGCGTTGCGATCAGCCGGTCAGGCCTATCGCGCAGCGCGCGCGCCGCGGCCCGGGTGACTAGGCGTGTCGTGAAAAGCTGTGATGGGCGGACCTCATGGTTGAGCACACCGAGAAGCATCTGTGTGGCGTTGGGATCGGCGGCGACATCCTTCATCAAACGGGTATTCAACGGTGTCGAAGCGCCCGGGAAACCGAAATCGTGCGCAAGCCAATGCATTTCATAAGCATCGTCGTCGCGCCAGCGCCACCAGTGCTGCATAGCCTCGTCGGGACTGGTGTCGCCCAGCCCGTCCTCGATGGAATCGGCCAATCGACGCGCCTGGCGGAAAGCGTCGCCGATGCCTTGGCCTGGCGATGGATCCTTGAAGTGGCCGGCATCGCCGACGAGGACCCACCCGGGGCCGGCAGCCTCTCGGAAGTACCCGTGCCAGTTCGTCAGTACCCGGATCGGGCCGACACGTCGCCCATCTCCGATTACATCCGCAAGCTCAGGCCAGGCCCGTATGCCAGCGGTGAAGTTGGCGTCACGATTGGCGTGAAACTCGGCTTGTTTCGCCATGTCGATCCCGATCGCGGCCATGTAGAGATCACCGTCGGTGGGGCCGGCGAGGAAGGCCAAATCTCCGCGGCGGCCAAGCCGCGCGTGCCCTTCCCGGTCATGCACATGCTCGAAATACGCCCAGGCAAACATCTTTCCGGGCGGTGCGACGTGATATTCGCGGGCACCAGCCAGCGTGGCGACCGTCGAGTGCCGACCGTCGGCGCCGACCACCAACTGCCCTTGGATGGGGCCGGCGGCCGTGTCCAGGCCCGTAATGCGCCCGTCTTCGGTGATGAGGTTTGTGACGCGCAGACCCGTGCGAACGTCGGCGCCCGCAGCAGCCGCCGCGTCGACCAACAACACATCCAGCGTCACCCGCCGAACGCACAGGCCGCGGGGGGCTTCGATCGCGCGGTCGACCGCCGCCTCAATTCGAACGTCGTCGTCGATCACCATCGTCATGCGATCGAGCGGAACCGCGCCGGCCGCCCAGACATCGTCCAGCACGCCCAGCTGCTCCAGCACTTGCACGCCGCATGGCTGGATTATGTGAGTCGATGGTGTCTCCGACGGAAACTGGGCGCGATCAACCAGACAGACGCTCAAGCCCCTTCGCGCGAGCATCGTCGCCAGCGGCGAGCCGGCGCACCGCGCACCCACAATCACCACATCGAATCGCTTCACGCCGCTCCCGCAATCGCTCGACGAACCATTGACCTGCGACCCTACCCGAAGATTAAGAGAAGAGTAAGAGCGTCTTAGATAACGTTTAGGTCAATCGCGGATGCTCGCACGCCAATGTGACGGTACCGCCAGCCCCTGTGCGTGGAAACACGTTTGATCACAAAGTGATTCAGTGCTGCGCTCACCTAAGCAAGCACCGACTTGCCGTCCGATATCGGGGTGATCCAAAAGCGCGTCGTTCTTAGAGATCTCGCATGTCCGCGGGTAGGGTCAGCGCATGACCGCTCTGCGAACCCAGGTCTGTGTAGCCGGCGGCGGTCCCGCCGGACTCGTTCACGCTCTTCTGCTTGCCCGTGCCGGCGTCCAGGTTGTCGTCCTGGAGAAACACAATGACTTCTTGCGCGACTTCCGCGGCGACACCGTGCATCCAAGCACCCTTCGGATCATGGATGAGCTGGGCTTCATCGACGAGCTCTTGCGTCTACCCCACACCAAGGTCACGCGCGTCGCCTTTGACACCGACGGGTCACTTCGCACCTTCGGCAACTTCAGCCTGCTCAAACGGCTGGGCTTCAACCAGCCCTACATCGCGTTGATGCCGCAGTGGGACTTCCTCGACTTCCTGGCCGAAAAGGCAAGCGCCTATCCGGAATTCACATTGATCCGCAACGCCGAGGTCAAAGAGCTGATCTTCGAGGGCGACAGGATCACCGGGGTGCGCACGCCCGAATTGGACGTGCATGCCGAGCTGGTCATCGGCGCCGACGGACGCAAGTCGGCGGTGCGGCCCGCCGCCGGGCTGAACACCGCGGCCGCGCACTCCCCGATGGACGTCTTGTGGTTCCGCTTGAAATGGCGTCCCGGCGATCCGCAAGAGCCCTTCGCGGTCATCCGCAGGGGCCTGCTCATGGCCATGATCTACCGGGGCGACTACTGGCAGGTCGCCCACCTCATGCCTAAGGGAGCCGACCCCCGCAGCGGTTCGCTGGAGGCGTTCAAAGAGCGCCTGGCCTCCGCGCTACCGCAGCTGCGCGAACACGTCAACGACCTGCACTCCTGGGACGACACCAGCCACCTCGACGTTCGGGTGGACCGGCTCGAAACTTGGTGGCGCACAGGCCTGCTGTGCATCGGCGACGCCGCGCATGCCATGTCGCCGGCCGGAGGGGTCGGCATCAACCTCGCCGTCGCCGATGCGGTTGCCGCAGCGAACATTCTGTGCGCTCCGCTTCGCGAAAACCGATTGACCGATACGGATCTCGCCAAGGTGCAGCACCGCCGCGAGCTGCCCACCCGAATCATCCAGGCCGGTCAGGTCTTCATCCAGGACCGGGCGGTCGAACCCAATTTGACCGGCGACCTTTCCCCGATCCACATTCCCAAAATCGTCGGTCGCGGTCCCTTGCAGTTCATCCCGCCGATCATCGTTGGGCGCGGCTTCCGCCCGGAGCACGTACGCACCCCCGACGTACACGCTTCATGAGAGCCCGATGGGCGGGTCAGGACTGAGGGCCTACCGATGGCGGCCAGGGCGAACCCGGCGACGCATCGCCGGGTTCGGCGTGCTCACCACGGGCCAGCGGCACCCACTGCTCGGTCGGCGCGGGCTGCTTCGACGACGGGAAGTCACGCAGATTGCCCGACGGCTTGGCGTCCCACTTGGCGAAGGTCAGCGGCGTCCGCAGCCAGCAGTGCAGCAGGTTGTACGCCGCCTCCAGCGAGTCGATGTGGGTGCGCTCCCACCCATGGCTGCCGTCGACCCCGAAGCCGACCAGCGCGGCCCTTGTGCCCGCGCCCGCCTCGATCGCCGCGGCGGCGTCGGAGCGGTAATAACGAAACACGTCCCGCACGAAGGGAATCGACTGCTCCTGGGCGAGCCGGCAAAGTCTCCGGGTCAGGTGGTAGTCGAAGGGGCCGTGCATGTCGGCCATCGGGATGGTCACGCCGTCCTCGATGGAGTGCTGGCCGGGCGCGCACACCGCGTTGTCCACCGAGACCAGCTCCGCGACGTCCGCGGGCAGGCCGTGGCTGGCTCCGTGGCCGACCTCCTCGGTGATGGTGACCATGATCGTGGTGCGATGCGGCAGCACAACCTTGTTCTCCGAAAAGTTCTTGGCCAGTGCGAGCGCGATCGCGACACCGGCCTTGCCGTCGAGGTGGCGGGAAACGATGAAGCCGTCGGCGGTGAGTTCGGGGCTGGCGATCAACGCGACGAAGTCACCGACGTTCAGGCCCAGGCGCGCCAGGTCCTGCCGCGAGGACACCTTGCGGTCGACGCGGACCTCGACGTGCTTCCAATCCGTGGGCTGGGTATCGATCTCGTCGCCGAAGGTGTGCCCGCTGGCCTTCAGCGGCAAGACGGTGCCGGTAATGAACTCGTCGGGGTCGTCGCTGAAAATCCGGACGCGGGCACCCGTGGCGAACCGGGCCGAGAAGGTCCCGACCGGAATCAGCTCGAGGCGGGCGTTGTCCTTGAGGCCGCGCACCATGCAGCCGATGGTGTCCGAGTGAACCGCCAGCGCCCGGTCGGTGGTCGCGGACTCCCCCGGCAGTTCGGCGGTCAGCGCACCCCGGCGGGTCAGGGTGAACGGCACGCCGAAGTCATCGAAGATGTCGCCGATCAGCTGCATCACCGCATCCGTGCGCCCCGCCGGACTTGGGGTCTGCAGCAGCGCGAGCAGCGTGTCGATCATCCAGGCGCGGTCGGCCTCGGCCATGGCCGCGGTTTGGCGCACAGTCTCTCCCTCCAGGTTCGCTTGGAATCCGGGTTTAACCTACCGGTTCGCGTGGGGACGGCATCTTTCAGCCGCTTTCACGCTGCTCAGCCTGGTGGAGTGGAGCTTCGCAGCGTCTACAGTCGAAGCGCGATGAATGCGTCTAGACGGGGTCGCGATGACGGGCTGCCCCAACGGGTTTGGCTGCACTTGCACCCTGCGGTTACCGGGTGAGTGACTTCGTCAAGCGCCACCCCGGCGCGCCCGCCGGCTACTTCGCGTGGGAAGCCGCGGGGCTGCGATGGCTTTCAAGTGTGGTGGGCGGCGTGCCATGCGCAGAGGTTGTTTCGTTCGGCGCCGACCACCTAACCCTGCGGCGACTGGATTCGGTGGCCCCCAGCCGCGAAGCGGCGTACGAGTTCGGCAGCCGACTGGCCGTCACGCACGACGCGGGTGCCGCGGCGTTCGGTTCGGGGCCCGAGGGATGGGACGGGCCCGGGTTCTTCGGCCCCTTGTCGCAGCCACTGCCGATGTCAGTGCGGGGGCACCGAAGCTGGGGTGATTTCTACGCCGAGGAGCGGCTGGCGCCGATGGCCGAGCTCGCGACCGCGCGCCTGGATGCTTCCGCCCGCGCCGCGATCGACTCCGTCGCGGCGCGTTGCCGTGCAGGCGACTTCGACGACGATGACCGGCCGGCGCGGCTGCACGGCGATTTGTGGAGCGGCAACGTGATGTGGACACCCGACGGAGTGGTATTGATTGATCCGGCAGCACACGCCGGTCACCGGGAGACTGACCTGGCGATGCTGGCTTTGTTCGGCTGCCCGCACTACGACGCCATCGTCGCCGGTTACCAGCGCGTGCGATCGCTAGAACCGGGCTGGCGCAACAGGATCGGGTTGCACCAGCTCTTCCCGCTGCTCGCGCATGTGGCGTTGTTCGGGGGTGGGTACGCTGCGCAGACGCATGCCGCCGCCCGCGCCGCCCTGGGCGCCCGTCCTCCCTCATCAACATGACCGTGCGCAGCCGCCGCCAATTTATTTCCGTCGTTGCCGCAAAATCGAGTTAGGCTCCTCGATGTCCGGGTCACATCGCACATTAGGAGCCCTTTATGAAAGTGGATGCGCAGGGACATGAGGAAAAAGACATCCGCCGGTTACGCGAATTCGCCACATTCGACAAGCTCTCGGATAACGATTTGCAGTGTGTTGTCCTAGCGGCACATCACACTTCCACGTCCGCGCCATTGCCGCTCATTCATGAGCAGACTCCCTCGGACGCCTGCTACATCCTGCTCAGCGGCGAGGTCGGCGTGTATGTCGGCCAGGACCGCGTTGCCGTCTTGGGACCGGGCGAAGTGATCGGCGAATCTGCCCTCCGCCGTGGGAAACTACGTTCCGCGACGGTCACGACGACCGGGGCGGCCGAGGTCCTGCGCATCGAGCGCGACGACCTGGCCCGCTTGCTCGACGAGATTCCCGCACTGCGTGACACCATGGACGCCACCATCGCGCGACACGCGCCCGTAGCCCTCCCCGAGCAGCCGGCGAAGCCCAAACCGACGCACTGCAGGGTGGACGCCTTGGTCGCGACGGAGTTGGTCGAGCGGTTCGAGCGGGCCGCCGACGGCGCCGGTGTTCGCGTCTCGGCCGCGCTCCAGGATGCGCTCACCCAGTGGATCCAACGAAACGGCACGGCCTAGCCATCAGGAAAGGTCGGCCTCACGGATTCACGTTGGGGCAGATCTGTTTAATCCAACCGGTGAGGAGGTCCCGGTTGGCGTTCAGGTCAGCGTCGTTGGGTTGCGCACCGACGGTGGTGACGAAGTGCTCGATCGCGGCCTTCACCGTGTCGGGCGGCCCGTACTTCTCCAGCGTGTCGGCGAACCTGCGCGCGTCCTCCGGTTTCGACGCCACCATCAAATTGTCTTTGGTGAAAGAGATGTCCAGACAGGTGGATTGGTCGAGCGGCGCGGCTTGCACAGAGGACGCGGGCGGCGTTGTCGATTGCGACGAGGCCGCCGTCGGCGAGCTCGATGTCGACGTCTGACTCGACGTCGAACCCGACGGGGTGTTGCCGCTCGAGCAGCCCGCTGTGATGACCGCGGTGGTGACCACCATTCCCGCGATCGCGGTTCGGTTCAGCCGCACCAGACACTCCTTTGCCCGAGGATCTATTTGCTGAAGGCACCATACCGGCAATTCCCGGCCGACGTAGTTTGAACGCTGAATCGGCTTGCGGGCAAGCGACTCTCCCAACGCAATCGAGGTATTCGGATGTCGCGGAATTGCACGTGTGGACGTCGAGGCACCACTTGCCACGAGGCAGATTCATTCCAGTTCCGCGATGAGGTCACCGAGGGCCAGGATCCGCTGGGCGTCGCGCACGTGCAGGCTCTCGATCATCCGGCCGTCGACCGTTATGACGCTGTTCCCTGCGGCTTGGGCCTGTTCGTAGGCCGAGACGATCTTGCGGGCATCGGCCAGCTCCCTGCGCGACGGACCAAACAGATCGTTGGCCGGGCCGACTTGGGACGGATGAATGAGGGTCTTGCCGTCGAAGCCCATCTCCCGGCCTTGCCGGGCCTCGGCTCGGAACCCGGCTTCGTCAGTGATGTCGTTGAAGACGCCATCCAGGACCACCTTCCCGGCCGCCCTCGCCCCCAACACCGCCAGTGACAACGCAGCTAGCACCGGCGCGCGACCGGGCACGTGCAATCCGTGCAGATCGTTCACGAGGTCGTTGGTGCCGACCACCAACGCCGCCAAACGATCGCTGGCCGAGGCGATCTCCTCCGCTCTCAGGATGGCCCCGGGCGTTTCGATCATGACCCACAACCGCAACGACTCCGGCGCGGCGAGCTCGTCGAGCGCGGCGATGAGCGCCTGGACCTGTTCGTCCGTCTCGACCTTCGGCACGAGCACGCCATGGGCGGCCGAACCGGCCACGGCGGCCAAATCGTCGTCGTGCCAGTCGGTGCCCATGCCGTTGATGCGCACCACGATCTCGCGGGGTCGGTAGCTCCCGGACGAGATCGCGTCGCAAACCCTCGCCCGCGAGTCGGCTTTGGCGTCGGGGCCCACGGCGTCCTCGAGGTCGAAAATCAACACGTCCGCCGGCAGCGTTTTTCCCTTCTCCAGCGCCCGGGCGTTGTTGCCGGGCAAGTAGAGGGCAGATCGGCGCGGGCGCAGCGGCGGTGGCATGACTTCTTCGCTTTCTGTCGTCCGGCTCTATCAAGTCCTGACAGTAGGACCTCCGGGATAAGCCTTGCCCAGAGTGGGAACCCTCCGCGGCAAGAGGGGAGGAGCAGCTCATGCAGCGACACGAAATCCGATCACTCGCCGACCTCGCCGGTGAGGGCACCCGTGTTCTCACAACCCTCGTGCGTGACACGCACAGCGGCATCGCGCGGCGGGTCTTCGATGCCGTGGGGCCGGTGTCGAAACCCGTGCAAGTCGTGCACAACACGACTGCCGCGGCGACCTACTACGCCGTCGACCGCGCGCTTCGGGCCGCGTTGCGCGGTGCCGGTGAACTGGCTGCCGAGACGCGCGGCAGCGACGAAGACGAGGCGATCGAATCCAATCCCAGGGTCGCCGGGTTCATCGCGGCGCTGAACGGCATCTACGGCGATGAGCTGACCAACCGCGGAAACGGCTTCGCGCTGACCATGCAGGTGCGCCACCGCGGCGAGCCGGTCGCGATGACTGCCCCCGGTCTCGCCGCGGCGTTCCCGCAAGCAACCGGCCGGATCGCGGTGTTCGTCCACGGCTGGTGCATGACCGAAATGGCGTGGTGGCGACGCCCTCGCGACGGCGAGGAGGTGAGGTCCTACGGCGCGCGGCTGCGCAGCGACCTGGGGTTCACCCCGGTTTACCTGCGCTACAACACCGGGCTGCACATCTCCGACAACGGAAAAACCCTGGCCTCGCTGCTTGATCAGCTGCAGGCGCTTTGGCCGGTCCCGGTCGACGAGATCGCGCTGGTCGGTCATTCGATGGGCGGCCTGGTGGTGCGCAGCGCCTGCCACTACGGAACGCAGCATCAGCACGGCTGGCCCGACGCCGTTCGGCATGTTGTCTGCCTCGGGTCCCCGCACCTGGGCGCCGACCTGGAGAAGGGCGTCAATGCCGCATCCTGGGCGTTGGCCCGGCTGCCCGAAACCCAAGCCCTGTCTTCATTTCTCAACGCCCGCAGTTCGGGCACCAAGGACATGCGGTACGGCGCACTGCTCGACGAGGACTGGAGCGACGGCGACCCCGACGAGTTCCTGCGTGACCGCTGCAACGAGGTGCCCTTCCTCCCCCACGCCGTCTACCACCTCGTCGCGACCAGCGCCGGCCCGCGCGCGCTCGGCGTTGTGCTCGGCGACCGCCTGGTACGCCCCCAAAGCGCATCCGGCGTGGGCAAGTCCCGGCGGGTGCCGTTCGAGCCGGAGCATGGGCTAACACTCACCGGCCTGCATCACTTCGACCTGCTCAACCACGCCAGCATCCACACGAAGTTGCACGACTGGCTCAGTCAGCCGCCGCCGGACTTCTCGGGCTAGCCCCGGCTAGGCCTTGGATCCGCGCCACTCCCGCTCGAATGGCAACCGCCACGCATTGGGCGCGATCAATTGGTGAATGGCGTTGGGACCCCACGTGCCGGGCTGGTAAATCTTGGCCGGCGGGGGGTCATTGAGCAGGTCTTCCGAGCGTTCCCACAACGACTCGATGCCCTCCGCGGTGTTGAACAGGGTGTGATCGCCACGCATCGCGTCGAGGATCAGCCGTTCATAGGCCTCGAGCACATCGACCACGGTGTCGATCTCCTGCGACGAAAACTGCATGGACAACTTGTCCAGCTTCATACCGGGACCGGGCCGCTTGCCGTAGAAGGACAGTGAAACCTTCGAATTGTCGGCGAGGTCGAACGTGAGGTGGTCGGGACCTTGGGTGCCCACGCCCGATCCGGGCGGAAACATCGTTCGCGGAGCCTCTTTGAAGGCGATCGAGATGATGCGGATGCCCTCGGCCATCTTCTTGCCGGTGCGCAGATAGATCGGCACCCCGGCCCAGCGCCAGTTGTCGATGCCCACCTTGAGCGCGATGAACGTCTCGGTGTCGGAGTCTTTCGCCACTCCGGTCTCGTCGCGGTAGCCGCTGTACTGGCCGCGCACCACATGCGCAGGCTTGACCGGCAACATCGACCGGAACACCTTGTTCTTTTCCTCGCTGATGGCGAACGGCTCGAGCGCTGTCGGCGGCTCCATCACCACGAAGGCCATGACCTGGAACAGGTGGGTCACGACCATGTCCTTGTAGGCGCCGGTCTCTTCGTAGAAGTTGGCCCGCTGATCCAGCCCCAGGGCCTCGGGAATGTCGATCTGGATGTGGTCGATGAAGTTGCGGTTCCAGATCGGCTCGAACAGGCCGTTGGCGAAGCGGAACGCCAAGATGTTCTGGGCGGCCTCTTTCCCCAAGAAGTGGTCGATCCGGAAAATCTGTGCTTCCTCGAACGTTTCGTGCACGAAGTCGTTCAGTGCCACCGCGCTGGCCAAGTCGGTGCCGAACGGCTTTTCCATGACCACTCTGGAGCGCTCGACGAGCTTGGCATCGCGCAGCATCGTGATGACGCTGCGCGCCGCTTTCGGCGGGACCGACAGGTAATGCAGTCGCCGCACGTTTGGTCCCAGGTTGTTCTCGGCCTCGGCGACCGCCTCGGCGAGCGCCTCGGGCCCGGCGCCCTGCGGGACATACCTGACGATCTTTGCGAAGTTCGCCCACTGTTCGGGCGTGAGCTTGTGCGTGCCGAACGAATCGATCGCGTTCTTGGCGAGTTCGCGGAATTCGTCGTCGCTGAGGTCTTCCAGCGACGTCGCGACGATTTGGATATCGGGGGCAAGCTCGGACTGGTCCAAGTAGGCCAGGCCCGGGATCAGCTTGCGTTTGGCGAGATCGCCCGTCGCGCCGAACAGGACGATGACGTGGGGCTCGAGCTGTTCAGTGTGGTGGTGGCGCGGGCGTTTCTCCGGCGCCGGGTAAGCGATCGTTTGCGGTTTCTTGTTGGCCACCCTTGCGATACTTCCATCGCAGCGCCGTGCGCGCAGCCCCTCGTGGATCGGTCTGCGCGGTTACCAATCGCGCAACGGGGTATTGGGT
>NZ_JAOPWB010000291.1 GCF_025965855.1 Mycobacterium sp.
GGGACTTCGCGGATCTTGTCGCGACCGCGATTGCCAACGCCGAGGCCCACGCGCAACTCACCGCGTCTCGGGCCCGGATCGTGGCGGCTGGCGACGATGCCCGGCGCCGTATCGAACGCGATCTGCACGACGGCGCCCAACAGCGGCTCGTCTCGCTCGGGCTGCAGCTGCGCGCCGCGGAGGCTTGCGTGCTTGCCGAACTGCAGCCGCTTAAGGAGCAGATTTCTCATCTCGTCACAACTGTGGCCGCGGTCTCGCATGAGGTGCAGGAGATCTCACGGGGGATTCATCCGGCGATTCTGTCGAGGGGAGGGCTGGGCCCCGCGCTCAAGGCGCTGGGCCGCCGCTCCGCGGTCCCGGTTGAGCTCGACCTTGGTGTCGACCGACGATTGCCGGACTCCGTCGAAGTGGCGGCCTACTACGTCGTTGCCGAAGCCCTCACCAACACGGCCAAGTACGCACGAGCCTCCGTGGTGAATGTGTGCGCGGAAGCCGCGGATGCCAACCTCCGCCTCGTGATCCGAGATGACGGAATCGGGGGAGCCGACGCAGACAAAGGGTCCGGCCTCACCGGCCTTGTAGACCGTGTCGAGGCCCTCGGCGGCACGATGGCGATCGCGAGTCACGCCAGAAGTGGGACCTCACTGCTCGTCAAGATCCCGCTCGACATTCAGTGACCGAGCGCCGTCCTCCCCGGACGGTGAATTGGACGCCAACCGAAACATCGATCTGACAAAACCGAGGTCAGTGTCGCCAATCGACGACATCTTCCGCGACTTCCGAACGGTACTGCTAGTGACCCCACCGGAAATTCGTGCGATATATCTAGCGAGTGAGTCGAGGATTTCTTCAGCTGTCTTTGTCCAGGCGAATGGCTTCGGGTCGTCGTTCCAGCCGGTGATCCAGTCGCGGACGTCTTTCTCCAGTGCGGCAACGCTTTTGTGGACACTACGGCGCAGGAGCTGGTCGGTGAGAAAACCGAACCAGCGTTCCACCTGGTTGATCCAGGAGGAGCCGGTCGGGGTGAAGTGGATATGGAAACGGGGATGTTTGGCGAGCCAGTCGTTGGCCGCCGGTGTCTTGTGGGTGGCCAGGTTGTCGCAGACCAGGTGCACGTCCAGTTCGGCGGGAACGGCCTTGTCGATGGCGATCAGGAACTTTTTGAACTCCACGGCCCGATGTCGGCGATGGACCTGGCTGATCACGGTGCCGTCGGCGATATTGAAGGCCGCGAACAGGCTGCTCACGCCGTGGCGGGCGTAGTCATGGCTGTGCCGTTCGGGCATGCCCGGCATCATCGGCAGCACCGGCTGGGAGCGGTCCAACGCCTGCATCTGTGATTTCTCGTCGACACATAACACGACCGCCTTCTCGGGCGGATTGTGATACAGGCCAACGACATCGACGACTTTGGCGACGAACATCGGATCGGTGGAGAGTTTGAACCCGTCGACCAGATGCGGCTTGAGGTCGAACCGGCGCCAGATTCGGCCGATCGTTGTCGGCGAGAGTCCCGATCGTGCCGCCATCGACGTCCGCGACCAGTGCGTTGCGTTCGCCGGCTCCTCCTCCAAGGTGGCCACCAACACCTCTTCGACCTTGTCCAACAGGATCGACGGCCGCCGACCCGGCCGCGGCTCGTCGGTCAAACCATCAAGCCGGCCGGCCACGAACCGTCGGCGCCACTTGTTCACGGTGTTGGGCGCCACCCCCAGATCCTCGGCGACTTGGGTGTTCATCACCCCGGGCTCGGCACACGCCAACACAATCCGCGACCGCAACGCCAACGCCTGAGACGACTTCGCCCGACGCGACCATCGCATCAACTGGTCTCGCTCGTCTTCGGTCAACACCAACTCGGCCTTCGGCCGACCCGTCCTCGCCGCACCGACACCATACCCAATTAACGTACGAATTTACGGTGCGCCACACTAGCGCTCCACGGTGATGGGGTTACCAGGGTGTCTACCACGGGGTGCCGCTCGGCCAGTGTGTGCGGGGCGGATGCTCAGAGGTTGAAGATACGTTGCGCGTTTCCCCTGCCGATCTTTGCCCGGTCGTTGTGGCTCAGCAACGAATTGTCGAACCATTCGACGGCGTCGGCCATGCTCTCGTACGGGTAGTCGACGGAGAACAAAAGCCGGTCGCTGCCGATTTCACTGATCGCGTTGAGCAGCGTGCGGGTGTGGAAGTGGCCGCTCGTGGTGAGGATGAAGTTGTTGCTGAGGTACTCACTGACCTTGCGCCGGGCGATGCCCAGGCCGGCGCCGTCACGTTGCTTGTTTAGCCGGTGCTCCAGACGTGGTAGCAGGAAGGGCAGCCCTTCGCCGAGGTGGCCGACGATGATCTGGATTCCCGGGTAGGTGTCGAACAGGCCCGACAGCATCAAACGGACGGCGTGCGTCGCGGTTTCGTGTCCGAACCCCCACGCGGAACCGACCAGCGATTCATAGCCCTGGTAGATGCGCTGCTGTGCGGGCAACGGTTCGCGGGGATGAAGGTAGACCGGCACGTTGAGCTGGGAGACCTTCTCCCAGAACGGCAGGTTGATCGGATCGTCGAGGTAGCGCCCGGTGTCGTGGTCGTCGATGTTGGTGTAGCCGTTGATCAGGGCGCCCTTGGCGCTCAGTTCGGTGACGGCGCGCTCGAGTTCGACGGCGGCGCCCTCGGGGTCCTGCAGGGCCACGGCGGCGAAAAACGCCAGCCGGGCCGGGTAAGCATCCACGTATTGCGCGCGCACCGTGTCGTTGGATACCCGCGCCGTCTCGGAGGCCTGCTCGACGTCGAGGATGGACTGGATACCCGGCGAGGTCAGCGACAAGATCGTGGTCTCGATCCCGTAGGTGTCCATCAGCTCGATCCGCTCGTCGGTGTCGAGCAGTTTGGCTTCGACGTCAGACATGTAGGCTGCGCCGTTACGTTCCGCCTCACCCGCCGAATCCCAGAGCGTGTTGTTGAGTTTGGTTGAAACGTGTTCTTCGAGTGCGATCTTTCCGTTCATGATCGGTTCCTCTGCGGTCGTTGCGGGTTTGAGGGTTGGGGTCGGTTCGGCAGTGTCAATTGCACTGGCGGGGTGGATGAGTCATGCCGTCCGGTCGGACGAGTAGCCCCATAGCCAGTCGGTGTATCGGTAGTTGGCGGTGTCGAGGTTGCGGAAGAGTTCGTTGCGGGCGATGCGCGCGGTTCCGTCGAGG
>NZ_JAOPWB010000295.1 GCF_025965855.1 Mycobacterium sp.
GGTGAGATCACCGCGGTCACCGTTCCTGAGGCCGATGTGGAGGCGGTCCGGGATCTGGTGCGGGCACGTGAGGACGCTCGCGCGGATCTGATGCGGGTTCGGCACCGCCTCTGGAAGCTGCTGTTGCCCCAGGGCCGGGTGTATTCGGGTGGGCAAGCATGGAATGGCGTGCACCAGATCTGGCTTCGCCGTCAGCGATTCGACAATTCCCACACCCTGGACCGACGATGCGAGCCCGCTGGGCCAAGGTCGACCCGGCACTCAAGGACTGCGGGCATGCCGGTAACCGGCGCCTGCACCAGCAGTGGTGCCGATTCAACGAACGCAAAAAAATCACGTCGTGGCCAACGTCGCGGTCGCCCGTGAACTGGCCGGCTGGTGCTGGTCACTGGCCACGCTGAACTAACGGGCCACCACCGAACTTGATCGCGGCCAGCCGGTCGACAGCGAGGTAGGCGAACACGATCTGCGTTACAGCTATGAGCCACAACAGGATTCCTGAATACTGGTGTGACGCCCGTCCCTAGAGAGCAGCCACCGTTCGCGCCGAACCATCGTCTTGCGGTACCCAACCCGCGTATATCCCAATGTCACTCTGAACGGGTCGACAGGCTCGCTCTGCGTATATTTCCGCCTTCGTGGCTTAAGACTGTTATGCGGCCAGCCGACACTAGAGGACCGGCCGACCTGGCTTAAGAGGAGCGTGGCATCGCCCTAATTGGGATATGCCGATCGACCGGTCCGTGCCACCCACGACAGGGAGACATGCTCCATGATGATCATCGGGATCGACGCGCACAAGCGCAGCCACACTGCAGTCACAATCGATGGCAACGGTCGACAACAGGCAACGAAAACTGTTGGTACAACGACGCAGGATCACCTCAAGCTCTTGAAGTGGGCCACCGCACTCGACGGTGAGCGGCTCTGGGCGATCGAGGACTGCCGGCATATGACTCGCAGGCTCGAGCGGGACCTGATCGCCGCCGGCGAGTCAGTTGTGCGGGTCTCGCCGAAACTGATGGCCGATGTTCGAGACTCGGCCCGCACCTACGGTAAGTCCGATCCCATCGATGCCCTCGCAGTGGCCCGAGCCGCGCTGCGGGAACCAGATCTGCCGGTGGCACGACTCGATGGAGTCGAACGCGAGCTGCGGCTACTGATCGATCATCGCGAAGATCTCGTCGCCGAGCGCACCCGGATCATCTGCAGGCTGCGCTGGCACCTCCACGAACTCGATCCAGGGTGGCTACGACCGGCCAACATCGACCGGACCAGCGCTTTCACCGCGGTCACAGCGCACTTGAACACCTGCGGCAAAGCTGGCCTGGTGCCCGGCTGGCACGACGACTGGTCGAACACCTTCAACTGTTGACCCTCGAGATTGACGAACTTACCGTCGAAATCACCGACCGTGTCAGGCTCGTCGCACCTTCGCTGCTGGCCATCGTCGGCTGCGGCCCGTTGACCGCCGCCAAGATTCTCGGAGAGACCGCCCAGGTGCATCGGTTCCGCTCCAAAGACGCCTTCGCTCGACTCAACGGCACCGCACCACTACCCGTGTGGTCATCGAACAAACAGCGACATCGCCTGTCACGCACTGGGAATCGTCAACTCAACGCCGCCCTACACCGCATCGCGATGACCCAAGCACGCATACACCCGCCTGCCCGCGAACTGCTAGCTCGGCGGAAATCCAGCGGCGACGGCGGAATGGAAGCACTACGAGTTCTAAAACGTCGACTCTCCGATGTCATCTACCGAGCGATGCTCACCGATCAAAACCACTCAGCGCCAGCCGCTGCTTGACAGAGGAGCAAGAGTCTGACACCACCGTCGTTGACCAACGACCGCCGCGGCCATCGGACTGGCACCGATCAAACGAAAGCCGCCCCGGCTCCCACCGGGGCGGCTTTCACCTGTCTATTGACAAACAGTGCCTACATATCAGCTGTTAGTGCAGCTCGGAGGGCGTTTTACGTGGGCTGGCCGCTGGCCAGGCTGCGAGCGGTTTGAAATTCGCTGTCCCGATAGGGGTGGCCATCGGGTTGCAAAAGGTCGTGAAACCACACCTTCGGCGGTGCCGCGTACGGGTGATCCCACGAGTCCCACGGGAAGTAGGTTTGGGTCTTTCCGGCGACCAGGCCCCAGTTGAAGGCACCGACGTTACGGCGCTTGGCCACGGGCAGGATTGACTCAACGGTGCTGCCCTGCGGCCGGGCCATGTACTCCGTGCAAATGATCGGCCGCCCCAGCGGCGCAAGCTCGGTGACTCGCGACTCGAAGCCCGCGGGGTCGGCGTAGGAGTGGAAGGTGATCACGTCGGCGTTGTTCAGTTGGATGTCGGCGATGGGGCTGGCGCCCCCCTGTTCGCCCTGGTCGGCGCCGCGCCACACGCCGCTGGTCAGCGGCTGACTAGGATCGACCGAACGGGCCCAACGGAACACCTGGGGGAGCAGCTCCGCGACCCGCTCCAGCTTGTCTTTCCTCTCCACCTTTTGATACACGCGCGCGGGATTGTCGGGCTCGTTCCACAGGTCCCAACCCAAAACGCGGTTGTCACTGCGGAATTGGGTCAAAACGGCGGTGACGTAGTCGTGCAGGACCCGGGTGTAGCCGGGGTCGCCGAGGCGTTCCGCGCCGGGGCTCTGCACCCACCCCGAGTTGTGGACGCCGGGCCTGGGCGCGCGCTGCGGACCGAGTTTGGGGAACGGGTCCCAACAGGAGTCGAAGAATACGAACAGAGGCCTGATGCCGTGGCTCGCGGCGATGCTGACAAACTGCGTGAGGCGGTTGTGGAAACCGCGGGGATCCTGGGCCCAGAGCTGGTCATGCAGAAAAACCCGCACGCTGTTGAAGCCGTATGCCCTGGCCCACCCCAACTCGGTATTGATGCGCCGGGGGTCGTAGGTCGCGGGCTGAAACATCTCGAGCTGATTGATGGCGTTTGAGGGGATGTAGTTCGCGCCGACGAGCCAACCTTGCGCTTGATACCAGCGGTTGGCACGGTCGGCCGGCCACCGGGTGATCTCCCCGGAGGAACGCGGCGCAGGGTCCGCGGAGGCGCGAGGCGCGTGGGCCAAAGCCGTGCCCGCCGCCAGCAGCAAGGGAAGCTTCAGGGCCGTTCGACGGTGCACAAACTGACGATAAATTTCCCGGGGCTCTGGACCCGGTATTTGGCCAGCGCGTCGCGGCGGCTTCTCGCCGCTTCGGAGATTGTTATCTTGTTGTGACCTACCAGCATTCACGCGTTTGGTCCGGGGTCATCCCCCGCGCGATAAGCTGGTGGTGGTCAGCCGCTGACTGCGGCGGCGCGGATCCTATTGGGGTGCAAGGCCGTTCGCGTCAGACGAAAACGAGCACGCTCAAATGTCAAGGGACGGCGGCGTCCAGGCATCCACGACAAGCGGTAACGAGACCGATGAATCGCCGCAAGTGACGTCGACCGTCCAGCGGCCGTCGACGGGCAGCTGTGCGTCGATTTCGAAGAAGGCGAATCCCGGAAATTCCCCGACGGCGGCTTCCGGCGCGTCGAACCATTTGTATTGCGCCGCGTCGAGCGTCGGGGGCTTGATCTCTACGTCAACCCGCCGGTCCGACTCCTCGCTAGCGGGCTGCGTCAGCACCACAAGGACGAACCGGGCAAACCGGTCAGGCCCGACCGAAAACTTGGAAAGCACGCCGCCTTGCACGTTAAGCTTGTTGTCGACGGTCGCGGCCGCTTCCGCCAGGAAAGCACCGGTAAGCATCACACGCAGAACCTACCGCGCAACGCGGGCGAGTGGGTACCGGATGGCTAACGCAGCTTGCGGCCGTAATTGTCCTTGACGCTGCCGGTGAACATCATGATCGCGTCGACGATCGCCCATGCGATGCTGCCGAGCAGAACCGGGAAGCCGAAAAGGCAGAACATGGTAAAGAAGAGCCCGAAGAGACCCACGCACAATTGCGCGATCGCGATCTGGGTCGAGTCGATGTAGAAGCGGCCGACGCCGAACAAACCCAGGAACAGCTGCAGGAGGCCGGCCGTCGTGGCCGACTTATCCGACAGCGGTAACCCCGAGGCCGGATCCCGCCCGAATGGTGCGTGCGGATCGAGGGCGTATCCGGGATAGCCGGGATAGGACGGATAACCGGGATAGGGGGATTGCGGCGGATGACCGGGAGTGGGCGGGTATCCCGACGGCGGCAGCTGGGGATTCGGCGGTGGTCCCTGGCCCTCGGGCTGCCAACCCCACGGTGGCTCGCCGGGCTGGTTCGGCGTCGACATTCGCTGGAGTCAACACTGCGCCGGTCAGAACGTCCAGACTCCGATCGACGCGGCGCCTTTCGCGAGCTTGCCGCCCCCGGAAAAAATTCACCGCGGCGATGATGGCAGAGTTCCTTCAAACTTCGTGCCCGGGAGGGCGATACTAAACCAGTGCCTGATCGCAATGTGCTCGGCGGTCCGCTGGAACCGTGCGGCACGGACCCACTTACCGGTTACTACCGCGACGGCTGCTGCTCGACCGGCACAGAAGACCTCGGCCGGCACACGATCTGCGCGGTGATGACCGCCGAATTCCTGGAACACCAGCGTTCCATCGGCAACGACTTGCTGACCCCGGTGCCCGAGCACCGGTTTCCCGGGCTGCTGCCCGGCGACCGCTGGTGCGTCACCGCGCTGAACTGGCTCCGGGCTCACCACGACGGGTGCGCCGCGCCCGTGGTGTTGGCGTCCACCCACGAGCGCACGCTCGAGGTGGTGCCCCTGGAGGCGCTTCAGGAACACAAGGTCGACGTACCCGACGACCTGGCTAACCTGTAGAGCTCGCCGAGGCGGGTTAGCGGCCGATCCTCATCGCGTCTACCGTCTGTGTCACACGATCGACACGTCGAAGAGGGGATCCGGTGGGTTCTGCGCTTGGCGACATCGACTTCGACGATCTGACGTCGCCCAGGCTGACCGATGTCCAGCGCCAGATTTTGGAATTCACCGAGGCCAAGCGCGTCGAATTCGACATCGGACGGATGCTGGCCGAGGCGGTCGAGCAGGCTGGCGGAGCCGACGACCTGGACGATACGGACGGGTTCGGTGACCGGCTGACCGCCCACGTGGCCGCGATCGAAGCCGACGAGGGCCTGACCCAGCTCACCCGCTCGTTGCTGCGGCAACGCGTGGTTCGCCTGCTGCGCAACCGGCTGTCGCTGACCGAACTCATGAAGCGGTATCCCGAAATCGGGTCGATCCCAATCGAGAAGCCCTTCATCGTCGTCGGGATGCCGCGATCCGGTACCACGCATTTGGTGAATCTCATTGCGGCCGACCCACGCCGACGCGCGCTGCCGTACTGGGAGAGCCAGGAGCCGATACCCGCGCGCGGCCAAGGCCCCGACATCTCCGGAGTCGACCCCCGCTATGCGCGGGCCAGGTCCGAGCATGACGCGCTCATGGCCAGCGCCCCGGTGGTGGCCGCCATGCACGACCGGTTCCCCGAGGCGATCGAGGAGGAGGTCGAACTCCTCGACCTCGACCTGGCCGCCTACATCCTGGAATGGCATGCGCGCGTGCCGGATTGGCGCGACTACTACCTGGACCTCGACCAAACCCGGCACTACCCGTACCTGAAGAAGGTGTTGCAGGCGCTGACCTTCCTGCGCGGTCCGCGGACCTGGGTGCTGAAGAGCCCGCAGCACTGCGAGCAGCTCGGCCCCCTGATGGCGACCTTCCCCGACGCGACGGTGGCCTTCACCCACCGCGATCCCGTGGCGGTGGTCCAGTCGGCGATCACGATGATGGCCTACTCCGACCGGCTGCGCCGGACCAGCATAGACCCCGGCTGGCTGCTGGACTACTGGAGCGACCGAGTGCAGCGGCTGCTCGGCGCGTGCGTGCGCGACCGCGACCTCGTTCCGGGCGAACACAGCATCGACATCAGCTTCCACCACCTCAATGGCAACGAAATGCCGCTGCTGGAGCAGCTTTACCAGCGCGGCGGAGTCGAACTGACGCCGAAGGTGCGCGGCCGCTTCCAGAGCTACCTGGATGGCAACCCGCGCGGTAAACACGGCCGCGTCCGCTACGACCTGCAACGGCACTTCGGCATCTCAGCCGACGAACTGCGCGGGCGGTTCGACTTCTACTTCGACCGTTTCGACGTTCGCCCCGAATGAAGGAGTCAACAGCGATGTCCGAACCGGTCTATCGCAGCAGGCCGGGCGCCGACGCGATGCGTCCGGCAGCTGCCGAAAAAGCCGAACAGATCGCCCCGGGACTGTGGTGCTCGCCGGGCCTGTCAAACGCCTACCTGCTGACCACCGCCGAGGGCCGGGTCATCGTCAACACCGGCATGGGCTTCGAGGGGCCGGTGCACCGCGCCAACTTCGACGCCGTCGACCCGTCGCCGGTGCGCTACATCATCTTCACGCAGGGCCACGTCGACCACGTCGGCGGATTGGACAGCGTGCGCGACCTCGACACAACGGTTGTCGCGCAGGCGAACTGGACCGCGTGGCGGGACGACAACGAACGCCTCATCCCGTACCGCGCCGCCCGCAGCGCGTTCGCCTTCAAGGACACCCTCGCGGCGGGCATTCAAGCCATCCAGCGTCGTCTCGGCACGACGCGGCTGGCCGGCCAGAGCGTCCCCGTCGTCGACCTCGACTTCGAGGACACCCTGACCCTGGAGGTCGGCGGCCGACGCATGGAATTGATCTCCGTGCCCGGCGGCGAGACCACCGACTCGCTGGTGGTGTGGCTGCCGGACGAGCGGATTTGCCTGTGCGGAAACACCTTTGGCCCAGTATTCGGTCACATTCCCAACCTCGTCACCATGCGTGGCGACCGATACCGCGACGCCCTGACCGCCATCGCATCGGTCGAGCGGGTGCGCGATCTGGGGCCCGAACTCCTGGTGACCGGTCATTTCGATCCGATCGCGGGGCAGAGGCGCATCAACGCCGAATTGACCCGCCTGCGCGACGCGATCCAGTACATTCACGACCGGACCGTCGCCGGAATGAACGCGGGCAAGGACATTCGCACCCTGATGCGCGAGATCACCCTGCCCCCGGAATGCGAAGTGGGCCAAGGCTACGGAAAGGTCGACTGGGACGTGCGCGCCGTGTGGGAGAATTACTCGGGCTGGTTTCACCACCGTTCGACCACCGAACTCTATCCCGTCGGTTTCGACGCCGTCGCCGCCGACGTGGCGGAGCTGGCCGGCGCCGACCCGCTGGTGGACAGGGCGCGGGCGCACCTCGACGCGGGACGGCCGCTGCACGCCATCCACCTCGCCGAGCTGGCTCCCCCGGAGCATGCCGGGGCCCGCGACGTGCTGAAGCGGGCGCATGAGACGCTGCTGGCCGACAGCACCAACTTCTGGGAAAGTGCCTGGCTCAGAAACCAACTAGCGAGGAACGCATGACGGCGCGAGTCAGCTTCGACTTCACCGGGACCGCGGCGCTGATCACCGGCGGCACCAGCGGGATCGGCCATGCCACCGCAACGCTGTTCCGGGACGCCGGAGCCGAGGTCACCATCACCGGAACCAAACCCGCAGCGACGGAATACGACACCGACCTGTCCGGCATGGCCTATCACCAGTTACGCATCACCGACCACGAATCCGTGGACGCGCTGGCGCAGACATTCACCCGCCTCGACGTCCTGGTGAACAACGCGGGCGCGAATTTCCCCGGCGGCCTCGACGAGTCGAAACCCGACGGGTTCGACGCATCGGTCGCGCTGAATCTCACCGGTCCGTACCGCCTCACGGTCGCGCTATACCGGGCGCTGAAGTCGTCGACCGCAGCCGGAGGCGCCAGCGTTGTCAACCTGGCGTCGATGTCCGCGCTGCGCGCCGTCCCGCTAGTGCCCGGCTACGGCGCCGCCAAGGCAGGGATCGTCTGCATCACACGCAATCTCGCGGTGAAGTGGGCGCGCAAGGGAATCCGCGTGAACGCGGTGGCGCCGGGCACGATCGACACCCCGATGACCGCGCCCATGCACGGCGCGGCAGAGCTGGTCGATGCCGAGCTTGCCCACATTCCGCTGCACCGCTTCGGGTCCGTCGGGGAAATCGCGCCCACGGTGGCCTTTTTGTGCACCGAGCAGAGCAGCTACACGAGTGGCGCGCTCTTCGTCGTCGACGGCGCCTCGGACTGCGTCTGAACAGTAAGGACACCGACCATGGCTTCTTTTGTTGGGGCACTGCACCCGCAGGACTACTACCACACCGGGATCATCGTGCCCGACCTCGAGGCCGCGATGGCCCGGCTGAGCGCGCTGGCCGGCTACCGGTGGATCAAACCGCTGACCTACACCCTTCCGTTCCGCACCGCGTCCGGAACCCACGAACTCACTTCGACGTTCGTTTACTCCCTGCAGCCTCCGCACGTCGAACTGATCCAGGAGGTTCCGGGAAGTCCGTGGACGGCGGCGCCCGGCAACTCCATCCATCACCTCGGCTATTTCACCGACAGCCTGGCCGACTCCGCGCGAATGCTGGAGGAAAACGGCTTCACCTTCGAAGCCACGGCCGACGTCGCGCCACCGGGCCTGGCGCTATTCGCCTACTACATCGACGAGTTCGGCACCCGCATCGAGATCGTCGACCGCGCACTGTTTCCCGACTTTCCCGCGTTCCTGCAGTCGGCGGCCGCCCCGCTGGAGACTTGACGTGTTGCTGACCGTGCTGCGCTTCAATTTCGCGTCGCCGCAGGGCGATCCGCGCACGCAGAGCGAACTGCTCAACGCCGCGCTACAACTGGCGCAGTGGGGCGAGTCCCACGGCATCACCTCCATCAGCGTCGACGAGCATCACGCGACCGGGCACGGATGGAGCTGCAACCCGATCATGGCCGCGTCGATGTTCCTGGCCCGAACCACGTCGCTGATCGCGAGCGTGGACTGCGCGCTCGGGCCGTTGTGGAATCCCGTCCGGCTCGCCGAAGACATCGCGCTCGTCGACAACATGAGCCGCGGCCGGCTGCTTACCACGGTGGGCCTGGGCTATCGCACGATCGAATATGACGCGCTGGGAGTCGATTTCAGCCGTCGCGGCAAGCTGATGGACGGCGTGGTCGATCGCATTCTGTCGGTCTGGTCCGGGGCCGACGCGGACGCCGGAGTCTGCACCGGTACGTGGACCCGGCCGCATCCACCGCTGTTCGTCGGCGGCGGTTCGCGCGTGACGGCGCGGCGCGCGGCGCGTTTTCGACTGCCGCTCAGCCTCGCGGATCACCTGCCCGACATCGCCGCCTACTACCGCGAGTTGTGTTCCGGGGTCGGCGTCAAGCCCCTCATCGTCATGCCCGGGCCGATCAACCGCGGGATGATCTTTCTGCACGAGGACCCCGACCGGGCCTGGGAGCAGCTCGGCGACCACATCCTTTGGGAGGCAGTCACTTACGGCGGATGGTCAACCGAGGAACGGTCGCTCATGCACCTGCCCGGGGTTCAGACTCTGGACGAGGTCAAGGCGTCGGGACGCTACCGGTTCCTGACGCCCGACCAGCTCATCGCCGAGGTGCGGGACTCCGAGGACTACGGCCCGCTGGTCATGCACCCGCTTGTGGGCGGGATGCCCGTCGGCGAAGCGTGGAAGTCGGTTCAGCTGCTCACCGACAAGGTCCTGCCCGCGCTCATGTGATTGCAGACGCGAATAAGGGGTATGGCAGCGGTTGCATCGGAACGCGCCGGCGGTGGCGGATAGGCCGCCGCTGTCACGAAGCTAGCCCGGTCAGGTCGGGCCGTCCGCCGAGGCGCTGCACCGTCGAGCTGGCGGCCGCGGCCGCGAGCCGGCCCGCCTCGCGCGGTTCCGCCCCGTCACGCAGGGCGGCGATGAGCCCGGCCACGAACGCGTCCCCGGCGCCGGTGGGATCGACCACCTCCACGTCCGCGAACTCAAACAGCTCACGGCCGGTCTGCCACACCAGCAAATCGCCCACGTCCGGAACCGCGAGCGCCACCAGCCCGGGTCCGCACGTCAACAATTCGTCGGCCAACGTCGCCGCCTGCTCCACGGTGGCGATCTCCGTGCCTGCGATCAGGGCGGCCTCGGTGGCGTCGGCCCGTATCACGTCCACCATCCCGAGGAGGTCGTCACGAACATCGGGTGCCGGCACGCCATCCGCGACCACTCGTAGTCCCCGCCGCCGCGCCCGACGCGCCGCTTCCAGCGCGGTGGCGGGCGGCTGCTGCAGCTGAATGGAGACGGTGTCGGCGCCCTCCCACAATGAGGCGCACCGGTCGAGGTCTGCCACTTGAACAAGCGAGCTTTTGGGCAGATCTTCCAGCAGCATGCGCTCCGGTGGCCGGCTGACGATATCGATCAGCAGGGCCGTCGCTCCGCGCCGCGCAACACCTCCGACGTCGATGCCGTCGCGCTGGGCTTGCTGCAGCACCGAGACTCCGGCCGTGTCCTCGCCCACCACCCCGATGAGCGCGACCGGTACCCCGAGCTGCACGAGACCGACCGCCTGATTGGCGCCCTTGCCGCCGAGCACCTCCTCGCGCTGGAGGACCGTGGTGGCCTCACTCGCGGACGGCGGCCCGGCGGTGCGCAACACCAAATCGCGCCCGATCTGGCCGATCACCACAACATTCATGGGGATACTTGTGCCCACTTTTGGCGCATGGTACTCGGGCTGACGCTGCCATATCACCTCAGTCCGAACCGCTTTCGCCTCGCGGACAGCGCTCCACGATCGACAGGTGGTGAATCGCCGGGCGGCGCGGTGTCACCGTGTGGTTCGATCAGCACAAGACAAGGTCAGGAGAAAAGTGACTCGACGATTCGGCCGGCTCTTTGTGGTCCCGTTCATCTCGGCGCTGGCAATACTGCTCGCGCCGTCGGCGGGGGCCGACACCTACACCGACCAGGTGGTGGACAAGTTCAATGCGCAGACGCACGTGGTGGCCGACCCGGCTGCCACACCGCCCTTGCAGAACCCTGACCGGCTCAACCAGCAGATCCTCACCAGTCGGTGGGCGTGGAGCCCGACGCCGCCGGTCTGGGTGGCGGCGGTGGCGCCCGGCCAGACCGGCGTGACAACGGCGGATGCCATCCACAACGTCATCGTGGGCCGCGATCCGGGGTTCAGCGGAGTCATTCTGGTGATCGACTCCAAGGGCTACCACGTGCGCGCCTACAACGTGCCGAGGGTGATCGCGGACAGCGTGAACTCGTTCTTGGAGCAGTCGGCCAGGGATCACCGCAATGACCCTTACGGCGCGACCAGCGACTTCGTCAGCAAGCTGGCCGGTGTGAGCGCTGCGTCGGCTGGGCCGGTGACGACCTCTCCGGTTGGGACCGCCAAGCACACCAGCTGGGCCTGGCTGTGGCCGACGCTGATCATTATCGGCCTTGCGCTGGCTGTGACCGGCCTGATTTGGTTCGCCACGAGCCGAAATCGCAAGCACCGCAAGGATACCGAGGCGCGAGAGCAGGTCAAGGAACAGTTGATCGCCGCCGAATCCGAGGCCGCCGACCTCGATAGCGCGGTGATCGCCAATGCCGACACAGACGTCAGCGCCGAGTCGTTGAAGGCGAACTCCGGGCTGTACGAGGCCCGCAAGGCATACCAGGCAGGTGATTACACCGCGGCGCGGGCGCATCTTCGGGCCGTGCAGTCCACCGTGGACAAAGCCAACCGGAAGCTGAACCCGGGGGCATTCCCGAATGTGAGCGCCGTGACGTCGGTGCCCGGCGAGGACCGCAAGCAGGCCACGGTGCAGGCGAAGAATCCAGCCACCGGGCAGGACGTGACGATCAACAACAACAACTACAGCACCACCCCGCAGCCCGGCTACGCGAACTACTATCCCGGGGGCCTTTACAACGGCATGTTCTTCTACCCCGGCTACTACCCGTACGCGTTCTGGGGACCGGGGTGGGGCTGGGCCCTCACCGATGTCCTGCTGGTCGATGCCTTGCTGGACGACCACTGGGGCGGCAGCTACGACCGCGGCTTTGAGGACGGGCAGGATTCGGCATACGCCAATCAGGGCTTTGACGGCGCCCAGAGCGCCGGTTACGACAGCCAGCAGGCCGATGTCGGCTTCGACGGGAGCTACCAGAACTCAGGTGGCGGCGACACCGGTTTCGCCGGCAACGACAGCTCATACTCCGGCGGTGGCGACATAGATTTCGGCGGCAGCAACGACTCGGGCGGATTCGGCGGGTTCGATTCGGGTGGCGGCGACTTCGGCGGGTCGGACTTTGGCGGCGGTGGCTTTGACTCCGGCGGGGGAAACGACAGCTTCTGACTAACGCGACGGGGTTTTAGAAGGCGGAGATCCCGTCGCGATGCGGATGCAGCGCTCCCACCGGAGAGGTGAGCGGAATGTGCAGCGCGTCAACAATTCCTGGCTCGGCCTCGCAGACCCAGGGGATGGCGTTGACCGCACGCATGCCGGTTGCCAGCAGGCCGTGATCGTTGTGGCTGTCGCCGGGTCGATGCCCGACTTCGAACTCGGCGTCAAAGCTCGGCTCGCCGTCGATGATGACGCGCCAGATGCCGTCGGTTCCGCCGGTTCGGCCCTTCGGCCAATCGGGGGCGAGGTCGTCGGCGATGCGGTCGACGTGCTCGATGGTGATGACGTCGATACCGTCGACGACGCCGATGCAACGGGCCCGGGTGGCACCGACGGTTCCGGCTTCGACAAGCCCGAACGCGGTGGGGATTTCGCGCGGTGTGGGCCGGAACTCGCACGTCTCGCGAATGTCGTCGAGTGTCACCCCCAGCGCCTCGGCCACCATGGTGACGGCGGCGCCCCAGCCCCAGCGCAGCACGCCGGGCATCTTCAACCCACCTCGGTAGTCGAGGGGCTGGCCGAATCCGAACAGCTCGCGCATATCGTATTCGGCCGGGTATTCGGAATAGTTGGTGATTTCGATGCCGCGCACCGAATACACCTTGTGCGACATCGACATCAGCGCGATCGGGAATAGGTCGGCGCCGAATCCCGGCTCGATGCCGCTCGAGAACAACGAACCGCCGCCGGCTTCGGCCGCGCCGCGGATCGCGTCGGTCACCTTGGCGGGCATCGAACCGCGCGGGTACACCAATCCCGGTATCGCGGTCGTCACAACGTTCTTGCCGGCGGACAGGATTCGGCACAGATCGCCGATCGCTTCCTTCATTCGGGGTGGCGCCGGCGCCGCGTAGACGACGCAGTCCGCGTCGCCGCCGAGGATTTCCGATTCGTCCCGGGTGGCGGCGATGCCGATCGGGTCGATGCCCGCGAGCTCGCCGGCGTCCCTGCCGTTCTTGTTGTCCGAGTGCACCCATACCCCGACGAGGTCGAGGTTGGGGCGGTCGGTGATGGTTCGGATGGCGTACTTCCCCACTCCGCCGGTGGCCCAGACCGCGACTTTGTACTTGGCTTTCACCCCGTACTCCTTTTCCAATATGGACTCTTGATCGCTTCGAGGGCGTCGGTGACGTAGCGGTCTAGCGGGCGTGGCTTCTTGGTCGACTGGCGCACCCACTGTTGGAATGCGAAATCGCCCGCGGCAAACCCGAGTTGGACCAGCAGGCCGGGGCGGATGTCGGTGTCCGGATTGGCGCCCATTCGTTCGCCGATCAGCTTCGTCGCTCGCTCCTTGTCCGCGGGTGTGTGCAGCCTGGCCTTGTCGAGCAGACCAGGAGCCACCAGCAGCGCCTCGCGCCACTCCTCACAGTCGGCTTGGTCGAACGACCGAGTGCGGACGATGATCGCGTTTACCAGCGCGACGTCGGGTGATTCGGCGGCGGGCCGCTCGTCGAGCAGGCTGACGATTGCGGCGCCACCATGGCGAAGGGGCGCGAGTAGCAGCTCCTCCTTGGACGGCACGTGGCGGAAGAAGGTGCGCGGGGAAACGCCTGCGGCCGAGGCGATTTCCTCCGTCGTCACAGCGTCGTAGCCGCGTTCGACGAAGAGCCGGAACGCCGCGCGCCGGATGTCGGCCCGGATCTGGGCCCGCTGCCGTTCGCGCAACGACTCGGTCATCGGAAGGAGCCGATTCCACCGTCGACGTGAATGGTCTGCCCGGTGATGAACGTCGCATCGGTGCCGAGCAGAAACGCAACCAGCGCGCCCACGTCGGAGCGGACATCGCCGATGCGCTTCATCGGAACACGTCCCACCGCCTTCGCGTAGTCGTTGGGCGCGAACTGTTTCCACGCTTTGACGCCGTCGGACTCGGCGAACGGGCAGATGACGTTGACGCGGATGTTGTCGCGCCCCCACTCCAGGGCGGCGACCTTCGACAGCCCGCGGATCCCTTCCTTGGCGGCGGCATAACCACCCCACTTGGGTTCGCCGCCGGTGCCCGTGCCCGAGCCCAGGTTGACGATCGACCCGCCGGCCGCCTCGACCATCAGCGGGTAAACGGCCTGCATGAGCAGAAAGGTGGCCCGGGGCCCGACGTCGTAACCGAGCGCCAGGTCCTCCGTGGTGATGTCCACGAATGCCTTGGGCTCGTTGGTGGCTATGGCGTTGTTGACGAGGCCATGCACCGCACCGAAGGCGTCCACCGCGGCCGCCACGATCCGCTGCGCGCTGGCCGGGTCCCGCAGGTCGGCGACCAACTGCTCGGCGCGCCCCATTTCCTTGAGTTCGGCGGTCGTCGCGTTCAGGACCTCGTCCTGGATGTCGACCAGCAGCACCTCGGCGCCCCGTTCGAGCAGTGCGGCGGCGATGCCCTTGCCGACGCCTTGCGCGGCGCCGGTGACGATCGCGACGTGGCCGCGCATCGAGTCAGGGTGGGTGTAGCTCATGTGACGGGTCCCAGCTGCAGTGGCACGCCGCGGTGCATCTCGTAGGTGCTGCGCGCACCGTTGGGCAATTCGATGAACTCGACCGGCGTCCCGTCGGGGTCCTTGACGAAAAACATTCGCACCCCGCCTATTTCGAACGGCTCTTGGTCGGGGGTGTAGCCGGCGGCGGCGATGCGGCGGTGAGCGTCATCGAGGTCGGTCACCGACAGAGACACGTTGTGTATCCCGGTGATGCCGCGTCGCTGCTTCTGCTCCGGCGGGTTCGCGCGGAGCGACAGCAGCTCGATCATCAGCCCGCCCAGCAAGCCACCCACCACCCGGCCCTCCTGCTCGCGGGGCGCGTGCAGGACGGCGTCGAAAGGCTCTCCGGAGATGACGGTTTCGAAGACGACCTCCATGCCGAGCACGTCCCGGTAGAACGCCAGCGCGCGGTCCATATCGGTCACTCCGACGACGAGGTGGCAGAACGAGACGTCGGCGAGGGCGGTCATGACGTTTCCGCGAGGTTGGGATGCGGGCGTCCCGCGAACAACGGCAGATCCAGGTACGTCTTGATGCCTGGCTCGGCGGCGCAGACGTCAGGGATGGCGTTGACGCAATGGTTGGCGGTGGCCACAACGCCCGGATTCTTCAGCAGCCCTTCGGCGATCGTCTCCGGTTGCAGTCCCTTGAAGGTGAGGCTCACGGTGGGATCGCCGGTGATCTCGACCTCGAAGCGTTCGCCGCGCCCACCGAAATTCCATGCCGGTTCGAGGTTTTCCTCGCCCATCAGCCAGTTGACCGCCGCCGTGATGACCGGCTCGCCGTCGACGAGGGCCTGCCAGCGGAACCGGCGCGCGGCCACAGTGCCCGTGGTGATTGGGAACGGGGCGTAGTCGATGTCGGAGGCCGCCACCGCGACGTCCTGGATGGTCCTGATGTTCGGCTCGATGCGAAATCCCATGTGGTCGGCTACCATTCGGACCGACTGCTTGAAGCCCGCCTCGAGCAGGCTGGCCATGGGGCCTTGCATGGCTTCCTCGGGGGTGCCGCCGAATCCCATGATGTGGCGCACGACGTCCGGGGCGTTGTAGGTGCGGATGTCCGAGAACTCCTCGGCGCGCACGTGGGTGACCGCTGATGAGAGCGAGGACAGCATCAGCGGGAATCGCTCCGTGATGCCGCCCGGGTGGATCCCCGAACCATGCAGGGTCACACCGCCTTCGACCGCGGCGTCGGCGACGGCTTTGTGACGCGGGTTGCTCAGGTCGGGGTAGACCCAACCGACCGGCGTGACCACATTCTTTCCGGACCGCAGGATCGCGATGACCTCGTCGTCGTTGGGCACGAGCGGGCTGTACATCACGCAGTCGGCGTCCAGGGCCAGCACGTTGTCGATGCGGGTCGTGGCGGTGACGCCCAGGTCCTGAGTTCCGACGATTTGACCGACGTCGACGCCGTTCTTGTCCGCGCTGTGCACCCAGCAGCCGGCCAGCTCGAGCCGCGGATGATTGAGCACGCACTCGATGGCGGCCTTGCCGACACCTCCAGTCGCCCATTGGATGACACGAATATTCATCGGTGACCTCTCGAGTGCACGGCTTTACACGCCAACGGCTGAAATGGCACAGTATGACCTGCTGGCAGTCACTGTCAATGACGTGCACGCGCGGGAAGGCGGATGATGGGCGTCCTCGAAGGAAAGATCGCGATCGTCACTGGAACCAGCCGCGGCGTGGGCGTCGGCATCGCGCACGAATTGCTGCGGGCCGGTGCCACGGTCATCGGTTGCTCCCGCTCGCCCCTGGACTCCATCCCGGGTATCGACGCGGACTGGGCGGCCCGCGCGTCCCAAAAGGTCTGCGACCAAGGCGATTACCGCTCGATCGACTCGTTCGTCGCCGATGTCGTGGCCACCCAGGGCCGCATCGACATCTTGGTGAACAACGCCGGCGGCACGGTGCCGGCGCCGCACGTCGAAAGCATTCCCCAACTCGTGCAACGCATTCAGGGCGCGCCGGGGAGCGACGACGAGTATGAGCGCACGGCGCTTTTTCACGCGTACGCGGTACAGATGAACCTCATCAGCCCGCTCTGGTTCGCCATTCGCGCATACCGGCAGATGCGGACCCAGGACGGCGTGGGCTGCATCATCAACATCTCCAGCGGCGCAGGACACCCGGCCGGGTCTCCAACCCTGGTCTCCTACGGGGCGGCCAAGAGCGGGCTCAACCATCTCACCCGGTCGCTGGCCGAGGAGTGGGGCCCGAAGGCTCGGGTCAACTGCATCGCGCTGGGCCCAACGATGACCGAGAACTTCCGGTCGTTCGTGCTGCCCAAGGACGATCCGACGGGCGAAAAGTACTTCGCCGCAGTGCCGTTGCGCCGGGCGGGGGAGCCCGCGGAGGTTGGCCGCGTCTGCGTGTTCCTGGCCAGCGGAGGCGCGGACTTCGTCAACGGCACGACGATCGAGCACGACGGCGGCATGCTGCCCGGCGTGCTCTACGACGCGGGCCTGAAGACCATCACCGATTTGCTGTAGCGAGCGCGCACGGCGACGTGGTCACACGCGCCTCATGTTCCCCGGCGGGGAGAGGGTGTCCCTTTGTGCCCGCCTCCGAGCGACAACGTATGGCACAGTTCGAATTTGTCGCTGGGAGGCGGGCACAACGTTGAGTGGTTCCGTCACGCCGAGTTGTCCTCGATTGTCAAAAAGGTGTCCTCTGCTGTCAATACTCAGGTCCCGATACTGCCGCACAGTGTGCTACCGCTTCCGACAGCAGAGTCAAGGAACGGCCATGAACTCCAGCAGCATCGCACACGTCGACGTGTTGATCATCGGCGCCGGCATCTCGGGACTTCGGGGTCCTCGCCGAACCGGGCGGCGACCTCGATGGGCTCAGCACCTGATAGACGATCTTGGCAGGGAACGGCATGTTCGCGGGGTAGACGGTGGCCGCCTCGACAGGGCCGCAATCCCCGGACGCTGCGGACTAAAGACCTTGCATCCCGCGCCGTTCGGGGTCTAATTGGTGGATGGAACTGATGGGGCCCGCCGACGGGGTGTTTCTGCTTGCCGAAACGCGCGAGCATCCGATGCACGTGGGCGGCTTGTCGTTGTTCGCCCCGCCGGAGGGCGCCGGACCGGAGTTCGTCCGCGAGTTCACCGATGCCCTGATCGCCAACGACGAATTCCAGCCCACGTTCCGTAAGCACCCCGCGGCGATCATGGGCGGGATCACCCCCATGGCATGGGCCTATGACGACGAGATCGACGTCGACTACCACGTTCGGCGTGCGGCGCTGGCGTCGCCGCGACGGGTCCGCGAACTGCTCGAGATGGCCTCCAGGCTGCATACCAGCCTGCTCGATCGTCACCGCCCGCTGTGGGAACTGTACGTGGTGGAGGGGCTGGACGACGGCCGGTTCGCCATGTACAGCAAGATGCATCACGCGCTGATCGACGGCATTTCGGCGATGAAGCTGATGCAGCGCACGCTGTCGGTCGACCCGGACGACCGCGAGGTGCGGGCGATGTGGAGCCTGCCTCGGCGACCGCGTCCCAAATCAGGCGGCTCGTCCCCGCTGAGCTCGCTGGTCAAAGCGGCGGGATCCGTTGCGGCACTTGCCCCATCGACGGTAAAGCTGGCCCGCGCGGCCCTGATCGAGCAGCGGTTGACCCTGCCGATGGCGGCTCCGCGCACGATGTTCAACGTCAAGGTCGGGGGCGCCCGCCGGTGTGCCGCTCAGTCCTGGTCGGCGGATCGCGTCTTGAGCGTCAAGAAGGCGGCCGGGGTGAGCTTCAACGACGCGGTGTTGGCCATGTGTTCGGGTGCGCTGCGCTACTACTTGCTCGAGCAGGATGCGCTGCCGGAGGCACCGCTGATCGCGATGGTTCCGGTGAGCCTGCGCTCAAAGGACGATGCCGATAGCGGCGGCAACATGGTTGGCAGCATGCTGTGCAACCTCGCCACCGACCTCGAGGATCCGGCGGAGCGGATAGAAGCGATCAGCCAATCGATGCGCGCCAACAAGAAGGTTTTCGCCGAACTCCCGCGGCTGCAGGTCCTCGCGTTATCGGCGCTGTACATGGCACCGCTCACGCTCGCGGGTGTCCCGGGTTTCATCTCGTCGACGCCGCCGCCGTTCAACCTCGTCATCTCGAACGTGCCGGGGCTGGCGGAGCCGATGTACTACGGCGGTGCGCGGCTGGACGGCAGCTACCCGCTGTCGGCCATCCCGGACGGGCAGGCACTGAACATCACCCTGGTGAACAACGCGGGCAACCTCGATTTCGGTTTGGTTGGATGCCGTCGCAGCGTTCCGCACCTGCAGCGCCTACTCGCGCATTTGGAGTCGTCGCTGAAGGATCTGGAACGCGCCGTCGGGGTCTGACCTGCCTTGAAAACATCAAGGCCCACGCTCAGTGCGGGTGTGCTGTTGTACCGGACGTGTGACGGCGTCGTCGAAGTCTTGATCGCACATCCGGGTGGCCCGTTCTGGGCCCGCAAGGACGACGGCGTGTGGTCGATTCCCAAGGGCGAGTACACCGACGGCGAGGACCCTTGGACGGTCGCGCAGCGCGAATTCCAGGAGGAGCTCGGGCTGCCGGTGCCGGCCGGACCGCGCGTCGACCTCGGCGCGTTGAAACAACCCAGCGGCAAGGTGGTCACGGCCTTCGCCGTCGAGGCCGACCTCGACGTCACCGACGCGCACAGCAACACCTTCCAAATCGAGTGGCCGAGGGGCTCGGGCAGGATGCGGGAGTTCCCCGAGGTCGACCGGGTCGGCTGGTTTGCCGTGGCGCAGGCACGCAGGAAGCTGCTCAAGGGTCAGCGTCCGTTTCTCGATCGATTGATGGCCCATCCGGCGTTGGCGGGATTGACCGAAGGGACTTGACATGCAAACACTGCGCACACCGGACGATCGGTTCGACGACCTGCCCGACTTCCCTTATGCCCCAAGCTATTGCGACATCGCGGACGGTGACGGCGGTGCGCTGCGCGTCGCCTGGGTGGAGGACGGCCCGCAAGGCGCCGATCCGGTTCTCATGCTGCACGGCGAGCCGTCGTGGTCATACCTGTACCGCAAGATGATTCCGATCCTGGTTGCCGCCGGGCATCGGGTCATCTGCCCCGACCTGGTCGGATTCGGTCGTTCGGACAAGCCGACCCGCCGCGAAGACCACAGCTACGCGCGCCATGTCGAATGGATGCGGACCGTCGCGTTCGACGTCCTCGACCTTCGCGACGTGACCCTGGTCGGCCAGGACTGGGGCGGGCTGATCGGATTGCGGCTGGCGGCCGAGCATCCCGAACGGTTCACCCGGCTGGTCGTCGCCAACACCGGGCTGGCGAACGGCGAGCAGCCGATGGCCGACGTCTGGTGGCGCTTCCGTGAGGCCATCACCACCACACCCGAGCTGAACATCGGCTGGTTCGTGCAGGGCGGGTGTCGCCGGCGGATGAGCGACGAGGAACGCGCGGGTTATGACGCGCCGTTCCCGGATGACCAGTACTGCGCCGCGCCGCGCGCCATGCCCGGCCTGGTGCCGACGTCACCGGACGATCCCGCGGCGGCGGCCAACAAGGCGGCGTGGGCGAAGCTGTCCGTGAGCCCGACGCCCATGCTGGTCGCCTTCAGCGACAGCGATCCCATCACCGGGCCGATGGCCGCGATTTTCCAGCGGGAGATGCGCGGCGCACAGGGTATCGATCACCCGACGATCCGCGGGGCCGGCCACTTTCTGCAGGAGGACGCCGGCGAAGAGCTGGCCGGCCACGTCGTGGACTTTTTGCGTCGCTGAGCCACTCCGGCGTGCGGGCACAATGTGAGCATGACGACCGCCGCGCAAGCCGGATCGCAAGGGTTACTGCTACAGCTGCTCGATCCGGCCAACCGCTCTGACCCGTATCGGCTCTACGCGCAGTTTCGCGACCACGGACCGATCCTCCTGTCGGAGACGAACCTTGTCGTCTTCTCGGCGTACCGAGACTGCGACGACGTTCTGCGCCACCCGTCGACGAGCAGCAGCAACATGACCTCAACGGTCGCGAAGCGGCAGATCGACGCGGGTTTGGTGCAGCCCCGCCAGTTCCCGCCGGGATTTTTGTTCCTCGATCCACCCGATCACACCCGGCTCCGCAAGCTGGTCGCCAAGGCGTTCGCGCCCAAAGTGGTGAATGCGCTGCAGCCCGAAATCAGCGCGCTGGTGGGCGGATTGTTTGATCGGATCGCCGAGAAGGGCGAGTTCGACGTCGTCGGGGATTTCGCCTATCCGCTGCCCGTGGCGGTGATCTGCCGGCTGCTCGGAGTGCCGCTCGACGATGAGCCGCGGTTCAGCCGCGCGTCGGCGGTGCTGGCGCAGGCGCTGGACCCGTTCTCGACGATGACCGGCGTGCCTGAAGACGTCATGAATGAGCGGACACAGGCGGTGATGTGGCTGCGTAAATATTTCCACGATTTGATCGAGCGGCGCCGCTCAGAGCCCGGCGACGACTTGTTGTCGGGCCTGATCGCGGTGGAGGAGTCCGGTGATCAGCTGACGGAGGAGGAGATCGTCTCCACCTGCAATCTGTTGTTGATCGCCGGACACGAGACCACGGTGAATCTGATTGGGAACGCCGTGTTGGCCATGCTGCGCCACCCCGTTCACTGGACGGCGTTGAGCGCCGATCCCGGTCGGGCGCCGGCGATCGTGGAGGAGACCCTGCGATACGACCCTCCCGTGCAACTGGCTGGCCGAGTTGCCGCCTCGGACATGACGATCGGAGACGTCGATGTACCGGCGGGCGAAATCATGATGGTCCTGCTGGCCGCGGCCCAGCGTGATCCCGCCGAGTTCGACCGACCCGATACCTTCGACCCGGATCGGGGGACCTTGCGGCACTTGGGGTTTGGCCGCGGAATTCATTATTGCCTGGGCGCGCCGTTGGCGCGACTGGAAGCCGGCGTGGCCCTGTCGGCGGTAACCGCGCGCTTCCCGGACGCGCGGCTTGCCGGTGAGCCACAGTACAAGCGGAACGTCACGCTGCGCGGTCTGTCGGAGCTGACGGTCGCCGTCTAGTTAGCCGCGCTCCCCGGCGCGATTTCGTCCATCTTCTTGTAGTACTTCGCCAGGTGGCTTTTGACGCGGTCGACGTCGGCCTTCGGCAAGTCGATGCCGCCACGTGCGCCGTCCATGATCGCCGGCGATCATCACCCCCCGTGGGACCGCCTTGAGTCTGCCGCCGATCACGTCGGTGAACAGCAGCTTGTACGCGGTGAAGTTGTCCTTCTTGTCGCTGTCGTACCAGATGTGGGCGTCCCGGTATTTTTGGTTCGGCTTGTCTTCTGCGCCGGCCCACTTGCGCACGCGCTTCTCGGCGGCGTCGCCGTCCCACTTGCGGTCGCGATCGGCCAACGGCAGGTCCTTAAATGCTGTAACTGACATCCTTTTCGCGTGCCCGCTTCCGGCCCTGGATAAACCGCCTAGCCTTCGCCGTCAGCGCTGTTCCCGGTGTCGTCGACCGGGCTTGCCGCAACCAACGCGATCGAAACCGGTATGGGTGTGGCCATCTCGATTTTTCCTTGCGGGTCGTAATAGGCGCCGATCGTGTACTCGCCTTCCGTCTCGACCGGGAAGGCAAGGCTTTCGGTAAAGCACCGGTACTTGGACGGCCTGTCGCCATCGTCCGGCCAGTGCCAAGACGCCTGGAGGCTGCCGCGTGCCACCCCCTTGGGATCTTTGCACACGACATGCAGTTCCGCGTCGTAGTCGCCACCGGATGGCGCGTGCACCACCAGGACGACCGGAACCATTGCCGTCAAAGGGATTTGCTCGACCTGAAACCATGTCGTGGGTATGCCGGTGGCGTCGATCGCGCCGTTGTCGTCGAGCGCGGCGGTGCCGGCCACGAACAGCGCGGCGATATTTAGCATCAGGACAGCTTAGTGGTGTCCCGGAAGCCGGGTTCGTGCATTTCAATTCGACACATTTGTCGCAAGGATTTCGCAAGTGGCCGGCGGTAGTTTTCGGCTACAGCAGTCCCGAACCGACGAGCGTGGGGTCTATGGACGAATCGCAGGCACTTCCTGTACGTAAGGCCAACACTCGGCGTCTTGAACTTGGGACCGGTAGCAACGCGGGCAATGTCTTCTTGCACAGTAGCGCGGCCCACCAGGACCGCTGGCACGGAAAAGGACAATGATGAACGACGTTCGTTCCATGGCACGACAAATCGCGCGGGCAGCAACGGCCGCGTTGGTGGCCGGCGGCCTGGGTGTCGCCGGATTAGGCCTGACCGTGGGGACGGCGGCGGCCCATCCCGGTCCCGTCCCGCTGAATGCCTGGCCCGGCTGCCCGGAGGACCACCCGGAGGGGCCGTGCCGCTGGTGCCCGGGACAGCCGCTGCCGCCGACCGGCAATCACGTCACAAACCCGGTGATTTGGGACAACAACGTCTGCCACACCTACTACTACGTCTACTTCGGGCAGGGGAATGTCGCCCAAAACATCTGGGACGGAGACAATCCGCCGCCGCCGCCCCCGCCTCCGCCCCCGGGCCTGATCAACAAAGACAACTGCCAGCAGATTCTCGGGATCTTCTGCCCTCACGCATGATTGGACGCCGGGCCGAGTCCGGGCACGATGTCGCCGAGGCTGAAGGTGACCGGCTGTTCGAGTTGCGCGTAGGTGCACGAGCGCGGGTCACGGTCGGGGCGCCACCGGCTGAACTGGGCGGTGTGGCGGAACCGCGGGCCTTCCATATGGTCGTAGCGGACCTCGACCACTCGCTCGGGTCGTAGCGGCACGAACGAGAGATCCTTGCCGGCGTTCCAGCGCGAGAATTCGTTCTTGCGCGGCGTTCGTTCGCCGGCCTCGTGCGCGGCCCAATTCCACGGATGCCCCTCGAAAGTGGTGACCAGCGGCTGCAACTCGGCGAACAGCCGCCGCCGTTCGGCCATCGGGAAGGCGCCGATCACGCCGACCGATGCGAGCTGCCCGTCGTCCGTGTAGAGCCCGAGCAGCAGCGAGCCGATCGCCTCGCCACCAGACTTGTGTACCCGGTAGCCCGCGACCACGCAGTCGGCGGTCCGCTCGTGCTTGACCTTGAACATGACGCGCTTGTCTGGCTGATAGGTGATGGCCAGTGGCTTGGCGATGACGCCGTCGAGGCCGGCGCCCTCGAACTCCTCGAACCATCGTTGCGCCGTCTGCATGTCGGTGGTTGCCGGCGTGACGTGGATCCAGCGGCCCGAGCGGGCCGCTGAAATAGACACCGCGTCGACGAGAGCGGCGCGCCGCTCACTGAAGGGCCGCGCGGTGTAGTCGTCGTCGCCGAGCGCGAGCAGGTCGAACGCGATGAAGGAGGCGGGCGTCTTCTCGGCGAGCATCCGCACCCGCGAATCAGCCGGATGGATCCGCTGTTGCAGCGCCTCGAAGTCCAGGCCGTGGTCGGTGGCCACGACGATCTCGCCGTCGATGACGCAGCGTTCCGGCAGCTCGGCCCGCACCGCCTCGACCAGCTCGGGGAAATAGCGAGTCATCGGGCGCTCGTTGCGGCTGCCGAGTTCGACTTCGTCGCGGTCGCGGAAGCAGATGGATCTGAATCCGTCCCATTTGGGCTCATACGACGCGTCCGGCGGCATCGATCGCACCGGCTTGGCGAGCATCGGCGAAACGGGCGGCATGACGGGCAAGTCCATTGGTTCATTGTGGCGCGCGGCGTGCTGGAATCAGGAGGTGGCGACTGCAGCGGAGGAAATTGACGTAGACGGCATCTCGGTGCGGGTGACCAACCCCGACAAGGTGTACTTCCCCGCGCTGGGGTCGGAAGGCACCAAGCGGCGGCTCGTCGAGTACTACCTGGCCGTGGCCGGCGGGCCGATGCTGACCGCGCTGCGCGACCGGCCCACCCATCTGCAGCGCTTCCCGGACGGCATCGACGGCGAGGAGATCTACCAGAAGCGGGTGCCGCAACACCACCCCGACTACCTGGAGACATGCCGGGTGACCTTTCCGTCGGGACGCACCGCGGACGCGCTGAAGGTGACCCACCCGTCGGCGATCGTGTGGGCGGCGCAGATGGGCACGGTCACGTTGCACCCGTGGCAGGTGCGCTGCCCGGACACCGACCATCCCGACGAATTGCGCATCGACCTGGATCCGCAGCCCGGCACCGGTTTCGAGCAGGCGCGGTCGGTCGGGGTCAACGTGCTGCGGCCGCTGCTCGACGAGCTCGGGTTGGCCGGATACCCGAAGACGTCCGGGGGCCGAGGTATCCACGTGTTCCTGCGGATCGCCACCGATTGGGGCTTCGTCGAGGTGCGCCGGGCAGGCATCGCGCTGGCCCGCGAGGTCGAGCGCCGCGCACCGGACGCGGTGACCACGTCGTGGTGGAAAGAAGAGCGCGGCGAGCGCATTTTCATCGACTTCAACCAGAACGCCCGGGACCGCACGATGGCCTCGCCGTATTCGGTGCGCCGGACGCCGATCGCCACCGTGTCGACGCCGCTGAGCTGGGACGAACTGGCCGGCGCCGATCCGGACGACTACACCATGGCGACCGTGCCCGAGCTGGTGCGGCGCCGGGACGATCCGTGGGCCGGGATGGACGACGTGGCGCAGTCGATTGCCCCGTTGCTGGAGATGGCCGACGCCGACGAGGAGCGCGGTCTTGGCGACATGCCGTATCCGCCGAACTACCCGAAGATGCCGGGCGAGCCGAAGCGGGTTCAGCCAAGCCGGGATACAGATTTAAGAGACAAGAACAAGCGAATCTAGAGCCGACCGGCTGCGAATGCCGCGGCCTGGTTTGTCATCCCGGACTGAACATATTGAACGTGTGCGGTCGGGTTCCTGCCTTCGGAGCAGATCGGGTCGTTAGGAACGCACAGGTCAATCGTCTTGGGCTGATAAAGCGGGCTGATCGTAGGCAGCCGGCCACCTCCCAACGTCCTCGCGAATGTACTCTCCGGGTTGCCGAAGACGGCGACCACGGCGACATGATTAGCCACCTGGGGCGGCACTTGATTGGTGGTCATATCGATCACGCCCGCGCCTTGAGAATATCCACCAAGCACCATTCTGGTGTTAGGGCAGGTCGCCACCATGGATTGGACATGTGCACCCGCATCGCCGGCCCCAGCTAGCGAACTTCTGACGAAATCGTCGGTGGCAGGGTAGTTGACCGCATAGACCCCGACGGATCGTCCAGGAAGTTGCGACCTAAGCGAGTCGACGAAGGCCTGGCCGACCCCGCCAACGCCAGGCGGGTCGTTGGTGCCGCGAGCGAACACCACCTCGACGTCGGGGCACGGGCCGGCAGAGGCGTACCGAGTGTCGGTGAACGCGTCCAGCAGCGCCCACATCGTTGCCACCGCCACACCAAGGATGCGAGCGGCGGTGCGTCCGCTCATCGGTAAATGTTCACACATCGCGGGGTCGACCCGGAAAACGTCCGCGTAGGAAGGCGGTGGCTCTGCGCGTTTTCGCTGATGTTTTGCAGCGCATAGTGGCCGCATGCTGGCTAGCATGAGCGAGATTGATCCACGCGCGGAGACGCCGCTGGTGGACTGGAGCGATCTTGGCGTGAGCGGGCTTTTGCCGACGGGCACGGTGACGCTGCTGTTGGCTGATGTCGAGGACTCGACGGGACTGTGGGAGACACAGCCCGAGCAGATGACTGCGGCTTTCGCGCGGCTGGATCACGTTCTCTCGGATCTGGTTGCCGCTCATGGTGGGGTGCGCCCGGTGGAGCAGGGGGAGGGCGACAGCTTCGTGCTGGCGTTCGCGCGGGCCAGTGATGCGGCGGCCTGTGCGCTGGGACTGCAGCGGTCGCCCTTGGCCCCGATCGGATTGCGGATCGGCGTGCACACCGGCGAAGTGCAGCTGCGCGATGAAAGCAATTACATCGGTCCGACCATCAACCGGACGGCGCGCCTACGCGATCTGGCCCATGGCGGGCAGACGGTGCTGTCTGGTACGACCGAAGCATTAGTTGCTGATGTGCTGCCGATCGACGCGTGGTTGTCTGATCTGGGCACTTATGAGTTGCGCGGTGTTGCGCGCCCGGAACGGGTCGTGCAGCTGTGTCACCCTGATCTGCGCAACGATTACCCGCCCTTACGCACGCCGAAAAACATTGCCGCGCATAATCTCCCATCGCAGTTCACCAGCTTTGTCGGTCGTAGCGCGCAGCTTGCCGAAGCGCGAAACCTGCTGGCGCACAACCGGCTGATCACCCTGACCGGAGCCGGCGGGGTGGGCAAGACGCGCCTGGCCGTGGAAGTCGCGAGCCAGTTAGTGGCCGAATACAACGATGGTGTCTGGTATGTGGACCTGGCGCCGATCACCGATCCCGAGCTGGTGCCGGTCACTGTGGCGCGCGCGCTGGGTCTGCCCGACCAACCCGGCCGCTCGACAATTGACACGCTGGCGCGGTTTGTACGTGACCGTCAGATGCTGGTGGTGCTGGACAACTGCGAGCATCTGCTGGATGCCAGCGCCGAGCTGCTCGTCGTGCTGCTCAATGGGGCGGCGCAGCTGACCTGGCTCGCCACCAGCCGTGAGGCGATCGGCGTAGCGGGTGAGGTGAGTTGGCGGGTGCCGTCACTGTCCCTGGCTAATGACGCGGTCGAGTTGTTCAGCGACCGGGCGCGTAATGCCCGCCCCGGTTTCACCCTCAGTGATGACAATGCCGCGCCGGTGGGCGAGATCTGCGCGCGCCTGGACGGGGTGCCGCTGGCCATCGAACTGGCCGCGGCGCGGGTGCGGGCCTTGTCGCCGGTCGAGATTCTCGACAGCCTGCACGACCGGTTCCGGTTGCTGACCGGTGGTGCGCGCACCGCGGTGCGCCGCCAGCAGACCCTGCGCGCCTCGGTGGATTGGTCGCATGCCCTGTTGACCGAGCCCGAGCGGGTGTTGTTTCGGCGGCTCGCGGTGTTTCTGGGCGGCTTCGCCTTCGCCGCCGCCCAGGCCGTCGCCGGTAGCGGTGAGGTGGAGCGTTACCAGGTGCTCGATCAGCTCAGCCTGCTTGTCGACAAGTCGCTGGTGGTCGCCGACGACACCGAGGAACGAACCCGCTATCGGTTGTTGGAGACGGTGCGCCAATACGCCCTGGAAAAACTAGGCGAGTCCGGCGAGGCCGACACCGTGCGAGCGCGCCACCGGGACTACTACACGACGCTGGCGGCGCTGCTCGACGCGCCGGCCGGCAGTGATTATGAGCAGCGCCTCGAGCAGGACGAAACCGAGATCGACAACCTGCGCGCCGCGTTTGAATGGAGCCGGGAAAACTCCGACGTCGAATCGGCCCTGGCGCTGGCGTCGTCGTTGCAGCCGCTGTGGCAGGCGCGGGGACGGATCCGGGAAGGGCTGGCCTGGTTCGATGCCGTCCTGACGCGTGAGGTCGCGCAGGACGCCGAAGTCGAGCCTGCGGTGCGCGCGCGAGCGCTGGCCGACATAGCAGTGCTTTATTTATTCTTCGGCGCTGCCGACAGCGTGGATCGCGCGCAGCAAGCTCTGGCGCTCGCGCGTGACATCGATGACCGCGCCGTGCTGGCCAGGGCGCTGACCGCCTGCGGCCTTACCGCCGCCTACAACGCCGAGCTGGCAGGGGTGTACTTCGCCGAGGCGATCGGACTCGTCCGGGAGTTGCACGATGCGTGGCGGCTAAGCCAGATCCTGGCGCAGCAGGCCTCGGCGGCGATCGCCGACGGTGACCCGATCGCGGCGCGCGTGGCCGCCGAAGAAGGACGCGACCTCGCAGACGCTATGGGTGACCGATTCGCCTCGCGCCACTGCCGCATGTGCCTGGGTTTGGCACAGACTTACCACGGCGACCTGGCTGGAGCCGCAGCACAATTCCGCGCGGTGGCCGCCGAGGCCAACGTCGTCCACGATGGGATCCATGCGGCGGCGAGCCTTGCCCACCAGGGCACCGTGCTGGCGTGGCAGGGTAAGACGGACGCGGCCCGCGCCGCGGCCGACGCCAGCCTCGAGTCCGCATCCGAGTTGGGCTCGCTCGTCGTGAGTCTTGGTTATTTCGCTCTGGGAAGCGCGGCCCTGGCCGCCGGCGATGTTGGGACGGCGCGGGACGCGACCGCGGCGGCCTGGAAGCACGGGAGTTTCGCGCCCGGGTATGCGGCGCACCTGCGCCCCCTCATTGCACTGGCCGCACAGGCGGGCGGGGATCTGATCGCCGCTCGGCGCTGGGCCGACGAAGCGGTCGCGACAGCGCCGGGATGGATCATGCTGTTGGCGCTGAACACGCGTGCACGGGTGGCGATCGCGCAGGGTGAGCGGGAGCAGGCCGAACGCGACGTCCACGACGCGCTCGCGCGTGGGGCCGATCTCCGGGCGCACCTGGGCATTTCCGACACCCTGGAGTGCCTCGCGGCTCTGGCCGGGGATGGCGGCAGTCGCCGCGAAGCGGCCCGGCTTTTCGGAGCGGCACACGGCAGTCGGCAACGCATCGGCGACGTGCGGTTCAAAGTCTGGGACGCCGGCTACGAGGCCTCGGTTGCCGCTGTTCGCGATGCCCTGGGCGAGCAGGACTTTGACGCCGCCTGGGCCGAGGGTGCAGCCCTGTCCACCGAGGAAGCGATTACCTACGCGCAACGCGGCCGCGGCCAACGCAAACGACCCAGCACCGGCTGGGCCTCACTCACGCCGGCCGAACATGACGTCGTGAGGCTGGTCAGTGAAGGGCTGGGCAATACCGACATCGCTACGAGGCTTTTCGTCTCACCGCGCACGGTGCAATCCCACCTCACCCACGTCTACACCAAACTCGGCGTCACCTCTCGGGTGCAACTCGTCAAAGAAGCGGCCCGCCACGCGTGAACGACACTGCGACAAGGGTCATTGGCCGGCGTCGAATTCGAGCGGCACACTGATCGGGCCGATAATTCCGGTCATGGCCTTCCATTGCGCGGCTTGGGTGCGGCGCGGGTTGGGCATGCGCTGCGTGATGTTGCGTAGCGCTTCGGTGAGCTCGAGTCGGGCCAGGTGCGCGCCCAGGCAGTAATGCGTTCCGCCGCCGAAGGTCAGCATGGCTGGAGGATCGGTGCGGGTGATGTCGAGGTGATCGGGATCTTTGTAGACGGCGGGATCGCGGTTGGCCGAGGCGGTGTTGGCCAGCACGATGGTGCCTGCCGGGATGGTGACCCCTGCGAGTTCGACGTCTTCGGCGGCCTTGCGGGCGACGGCGAAAACGATGGGGCAGTAACGCATGAGCTCGTGAACGGCATTGGCGCCCAGTTCGGGTTGCTGGGCGAGCAGTGCCCACTGGTCGGGATGGTCGGCCAGGACTTGCACCGCGGCGGCCAGCTGGTTTCGGGTGGTGTCGGTGCCGGCGGACAACAGGCCGCCCGCCAGCCTGACCAGCTCTTCGTGGGTGAGGCGGTCGCCGTCGTCTTCTGCGCGGATCAGATCCGAGATCAGGTCGTCAGTGAGGGCATTGCGCCGGAGGCTGATCATGTCCTCGATGTAGGCGTCGAGCTGCTGACACGCCGCGAGTATCGCCGGCCCGTCCTGTGCGATGTTCCAGTCGAACACCTTTTTGATGTCGTCGGCCCAGGCGGAAAACAGCGGCCAATCTTCGCGTGGCGTACCTAGCAGAGCGCAGATGACCGGAATGGGGTAGCGGCGGGCGATGTCGCTGACCGCGTCGCAGCGGCCGACCCGAGTGAGCGGGTCGACGAGTTCGGTGATGACCTCGACCGCCAGCGCGCGCAACCGTTCGGCGCCGCGGGGCGCGAACGCCTTGGAAACGAGCCGGCGCAGCCGGTGGTGCGCGTCGCCGTCGAGGCTCAGAATGCTGGCAATAGCACGGTCCCACAGCGGGCCCGACGTGATGCCTTGCAGATCCAGCCCTAAGCCGCGCGCGCTGACGAAGCGTGGGTCGCGCAGGACGGCGCGCACCAGCTCGTAGCTCAATACCTCCGGCGCGTGTGGTCCCATCGCGATCGGCGCCTGCTGGCGGGCCGCGGCGATGATGCGTTGCGCCTCCTCGAAGTCGGTGAGGTGGTCGTAGGCGATGCTGGGCAGGCCCGCATCGAAGACGCTCGGGCAGATGCCGGTGGAAACGATGTCGGTGGTCATGGTGCCCTCCGTGGGTGGGGTTGGCGTCGACTATCCGCCGACGGCAAGCCCAGACCATCGGCCGCAACGCGTAGATCCGGACGTTCAGGGGTCGGAAATCCGGGTGCGACTAGAAGTGAACGAGTTGCGGTCCACCGCAGCACTGCGGCTGTTGGTTCTCAACGCGGACGGGTTCAAACAAGCCGCGTCATGGCTGGTCGCGCAGAGGTCAAGCCACGCGGGGATGGCACGCATCCGCTACCCGCGGAGTCATAGATCCGCGTTTGCGCTGATGTTTTGCGCTCGTCGTGGCCGCATGCTGGCTAGCATGAGCGAGATTGATCCACGCGCGGAGACGCCGCTGGTGGACTGGAGCGATCTTGGCGTGAGCGGGCTTTTGCCGACGGGCACGGTGACCCTGCTGCTGGCTGACGTCGAAAACTCCACCGGGCTGTGGGAGACCCAGCCCGAGCAGATGACCGCGGCGTTCGCGCGGCTGGATCGCGAGCTATCCGATTTGGTAGCCGCGTATGGCGGGGTGCGGCCGGTGGAGCAGGGTGAGGGCGACAGCTTTGTGGTGGCGTTCGCGCGGGCCAGTGATGCGGTGGCGTGTGCGCTGGGTTTGCAGCGGGCGCCGTTGGCGCCGATCAGCCTGCGGATCGGTGTGCACACCGGCGAGGTGCAGTTGCGCGATGAGGGTAACTACATCGGCCCCGCCATCAACCGGACGGCGCGGCTGCGTGATTTGGCCCATGGCGGGCAGACGTTACTGTCGGGCACGGCCGAGGATCTAGTGGTTGACGCGCTGCCTGCCGATGCATGGCTCAGCGATTTGGGCACTTACGAGCTACGCGGTGTTGCCCGCCCGGAACGTGTTGCGCAGCTGTGCCATTCCGACGTGCGCACCGAGTTCCCATTCTTGCGAACTCCGAAAAGCATTGCTGCGCACAATCTTCCGTCGCAGTTAACCAGCTTTATCGGCCGCTGCTTACAGCTGGCGGAGGTGCGGAAGCTGTTGGCGCAGGACCGGTTAGTCACTTTGACCGGAGCTGGTGGGGTGGGGAAGACGCGCCTGGCGGTACAAGTTGCGAGCCAGTTAGCGGGCGAATACGCCGATGGTGTCTGGTACGTGGATCTGGCGCCGATCACTGACCCTGATCTGGTGCCGGTGGTGGTGGCCCGTGCGCTGGGGCTGCCCGACCAACCCGGCCGATCCACGATGGACACTCTGCTGCGGTTCGTTCGCGACCGTCAACTGTTGGTGGTGCTGGACAACTGCGAGCATCTGCTGGATGCGTGCGCCGAGCTGGTTGTCGCGCTGCTGGGTGGGGCGCCGGGGCTGACCGTGCTCGCCACGAGTCGGGAGCCGATCGGTGTGGGTGGCGAGGCGATGTGGCGAGTGCCGTCGCTCTCGGTGGCCGATGAAGCCATCGAGTTGTTCACCGACCGGGCGCTCCACGCCCGCCCCGATTTCGCCGTCACCGACGACAACGCCACCGTGGTGGCCGAAATCTGCCGGCGCCTCGACGGCATACCGCTCGCCATCGAACTGGCCGCCGCGCGGGTGCGGGCGTTGTCGCTGGCCGAGATTCTCGACAGCCTGCATGACCGGTTCCGGCTGCTGACCGGTGGGGCACGCAGCGCGGTACGCCGCCAGCAAACCCTGCGCGCCTCAGTGGACTGGTCGCACGCGCTGTTGACCCAGCCCGAGCGGGTGCTGTTTCGCCGACTGGCGGTGTTTCTGGGCGGCATCGACCTCGATGCCGCCCAATTCGTTTGCTGTGGCACTGATGTGGAGCGCTATCAGGTGCTGGATCAGCTCAGCCTGCTGGTCGACAAGTCGCTGGTGGTGGCCGACGACCGCCGCGGTCGAACCCGCTACCGCCTGTTGGAGACGGTGCGCCAATTCGCCCTGGAAAAGCTCGCCGAGTCCGGCGAGGCCGATGCCGTGCGTTCGCGTCACCGCGATTACTACACCGCGCTAGCGGCCCTGCTCGACGCGCCGGCAGGTAGTAATTATGAGCAGCGTCTCGAGCAGGCCGAGACCGAGATCGACAACCTGCGCGCCGCGTTCGGGTGGAGCCGGGAAAACTCTGATATCGAAATGGCTTTGGCGCTGGCGTCGTCGCTGCAGCCGCTGTTGATCGCGCGGGGCCGCCCGAGGGACGGGCTGGCCTGGTTCGACACAGCCCGCGTCGACCTCGACGCGCGGCACCCCGAGGTGGCGCCCGCGGTACGGGCACGCGCCCTCGCCGACCAGGCCCTACTCGATTCATGGGTCGGCGGCGCCGCGAGCATGGATCAGGCTCAGCAGGCCCTGGCGATCGCGCGCGACATCGATGACCCGGCCCTGCTGGCCCGGGTGCTGACCGCGTGCTGTCTGATCGCCGTCTTCACCACCCCTGAGGTGGCCCGGCCGTACTTCGCCGAAGCGATCGGCCTGGCGCGGGCGTTAGACGATCGGTGGAGGCTGAGCGAGCTCCTCAGCTGGCAGGCGCTCGGGGCAGCGCTCGTGGCGGGTGACCCGATCGTGGGGCGCGCGGCTGCAGAAGAAGGACGCGACCTCGCCGAGGCGATCGGCGACCGGGGCCACTCGCGCCTGTGCCGCTTTTCGCTTGGATTTGCACAGTTATGTCGCGGCGATCTGGCCGGAGCCGTCGCACAATTCGGGGCGGTAGCGGCCGAGGCAGAGGCGGCCCACGATGAGATCCGCAGGGTGCACAGCCTCGCCCTCCAAGGCGCCGCGCTCGCGTGGCAGGGTGAGGCTGGTGCGGCCCGGGCCGCCGCCGATGTTGCCGTCGAATCCGCGGCGGAGCTGGCGGCGATCTCCGCGGGCCTCGCCTACTCGTCGTTGGCTGCCGCGGCCCTAGCCAACGGTGATGCCGCGACGGCCCAGCGAGCATGCGACGCGGCCGGCCTGCACCTGAGTGCCCTCCCCGCGGCGACGGCGATGCTGCGCCCTTACGGCGCGCTGGCCGCCCTGGCGAACGGGGATCTGGCCGCAGCCCGCCGGTGGGCCGACGACGCTGTCTCGACAACGACCGGCGCGTGGCTGATGTTGGCGTTAACGACCCGCGTCCGCGTGGCGATCGCGCAGCGTGAGCCAGATCAGGCCGAGCGCGACGCGCACGACGTGCTCGCACGCGCCGCCGAACTCGAGGTTTACCTGCCCATCCCCGACATCCTCGAATGCCTCGCCGCTCTCGCCGGGCATGCCGGCAGTCACCGCGAAGCGGCGCGGCTTTTCGGCGCGGCTGCGGCCATCCGGAAGCGCATGGGCGCGGTCCGCTTCAAGGTCTGGGACGCAGGCTACGACGCCTCGGTTGCGGCGCTGCGAAACGCTATGAGCGAGGAGGACTTTGACTCCGCGTGGGCCGAGGGTGCGGCCCTGTCCACCAAGGAGGCGATCGCCTACGCGCTGCGCGGCCGCGGCGGACGCAAACGACCCGCCAGTGGCTGGGCCTCGCTGACGCCGGCCGAGCGCAACGTCGTCAGACTCGTCAGCGAGGGATTGGGCAACAACGACATCGCCACCCGGGTGTTCGTCTCACCGCGAACCGTGCAATCCCACCTCACCCACGTCTACGCCAAACTCGGCCTCACCTCCCGTGTGCAACTTGCCCAGGAAGCAGCCCGCCACACGTGACGTCGTAACATTCGCCCTCGCTTGGCGGTGATCTACGCGTTTGCGCTGATGTTTTGCAGGGCATGGTGGCCGCATGCTGGCTAGCATGAGCGAGATTGATCCACGCGCGGAGACGCCGCTGGTGGACTGGAGCGATCTTGGCGTGAGCGGGCTTTTGCCGACGGGCACGGTGACGCTGCTGTTGGCTGACGTCGAGGGCTCGACGTGGCTGTGGGAGACGCAGCCCGAGCAGATGACAGCCGCGTTCGCGCGGCTGGATCAGGCGCTCTCGGATCTGGTTGCCGCTCATGGCGGGGCGCGCCCGGTGGAGCAGGGGGAGGGCGACAGCTTTGTGGTGGCGTTCGCGCGGGCCAGTGACGCGGTGGCGTGTGCGCTGGGGCTGCAGCGGGCGCCGTTGGCCCCGATCGGCTTGCGGGTTGGTGTGCATACCGGTGAGGTGCAGTTGCGCGATGAGGGTAATTACATCGGTCCGACCATCAACCGGACGGCGCGACTGCGTGATTTGGCCCATGGTGGGCAGACGGTGTTGTCGGGCACGACCGAGTCGTTAGTCGTTGATGCGCTGCCCGCCGATTCGTGGCTGGCCGATCTGGGCACCCACGAGCTGCGTGGTGTTGCGCGGCCCGAACGGGTCGTGCAGCTGTGCCATCCTGATCTGCGCAATGACTTCCCACCGCTGTGCACAGCGAAAAGTATTGCCGCGCATAATCTCCCGTCGCAATTCACCAGCTTTGTGGGCCGCGGCCCATTGATGGCCGAGGTGCGGAAGCTGTTGGCGCACAGCCGGTTGGTCACCCTGACCGGTGCCGGCGGCATTGGCAAGACGCGCTTGGCGGTAGAAGTCGCGAACCTGTTAGCGGCCGAATACGCCGAGGGTGTGTGGTACGTGGATCTGGCGCCGATCACCGATCCCGCCGTGGCACCCCTGGCGGTGGCGCGTGCGCTGGGCCTGCCGGACCAACCCGGTCGCTCGACGATGGGGACGCTGCTGCGGTTCGTTCGCGACCGTCAGATGCTGGTGGTTTTGGACAATTGCGAGCACCTGCTCGACGCGAGCGCCGATCTGGTCGTCGCTCTGCTGGGTGGGGCGCCGGGGCTGACGCTGCTGGCGACGAGTCGTGAGCCGATCGGTGTGGGTGGCGAGGCGATGTGGCGGGTGCCGTCGCTATCGGTGGCCGATGAGGCGATCGAGTTGTTTACTGACCGCGCCCGGTTGGCTCAGACCGGCTTCACCGTCAGTGGTCAGAATGCCGCCGCGGTGGCCGAGATCTGCGCCCGCCTCGATGGGGTGCCGCTGGCGATCGAGTTGGCCGCGGCGCGGGTGCGTGTGTTGTCGCTGGCCGAGATCCTCGACGGGCTGCATGACCGGTTCCGGCTGCTGACCGGTGGGGCGCGCACCGCGGTACGCCGCCAGCAGACCCTGCGCGCCTCGGTGGACTGGTCGCATGCGTTGTTGACCGAGCCCGAGCGGGTGTTGTTTCGCCGGCTGGCGGTGTTCCTGGGCGGATTCGACCTCACCGCCGCCCAAGCGGTCGCCGGCGGCGGTGACGTGGAGCGCTATCAGGTGCTCGACCAGCTCACCCTGCTCGTCGACAAGTCACTGGTGGTCGCCGAAGACACCGCGGGCCGAACGCGCTATCGGCTGCTGGAGACGGTGCGCCAATTCGCCCTGGAAAAGCTCGGCGAATCCGGCGAGGCAGACGCCGTGCGGGTGCGCCACCGCGACCACTACACAGCGCTCGCCGCCCTGGTCGACGCGCCGGCAGGCACCAATTATGAGCAGCGTCTCGAGCAGGCCAACATCGAGATTGACAATCTGCGCGCCGCGTTCGGGTGGAGCCGGGAAAACTCTGATATAGAAATGGCTTTGGCGCTGGCGTCGTCGCTGCAGCCGCTGTGGCTCGCGCGGGGCCGCCTCCGGGAAGGGCTGGCCTGGTTCGACACCGCCCTCGCCGACCTCGATGCACACCACCTTGGAGTTGCCGCCGCGGTTCGGGCGCGGGCGCTCGCTGACAGCGCTGCGCTCGGCCTGTGGATGGGCGCCGCCGACAGCCCGGATCAGGCTCAGCAGGCCCTGGCGATCGCGCGCGAGGTCGATGACCCGGCCCTGCTGGCGCGGGCGCTCACCGCCTGCGGCTACATCGCCAGCTACTTCGACGCAGAGGCAGCACGGACGTACTTGGCCGAGGCGATCGTCCTGGCCCGGGATTTGGGTGACCCGTGGCGGCTCAGCCAGATCCTCGCCGCGCAAGCCGTCGGGGCGTTAGCGGCGGCCGACCCGATCGCGATGCGCGCGGCGGCCGAGGAGGCACGCGATCTAGCCGACGCGATCGGCGACCGGTTTGGCTCGCGCCGGTGCCGCTGGTACCTCGGTGTCGCACAGGTATCTAAGGGTGATCTGGCCGGAGCTGTAGCGCAATTCGCCGCGGTGGCCGCCGAGGCCGAGGCAGCTCACGATGAGGTCTGGAGGGCGGATAGCCTTGTGCTCCGGGGCATCGCGCTGGCGTACCAGGGTGACATCGCGGCGGCCCGGGCGGCCGCCGACGCGGCCGTCGAGGCTACCGCCGAGCTTGGCGGGATCAAAGCGGCCGCCGCCCACTCGGCGTTGGCTGTCGCGGCCCTGGCCGCGGGCGATGCTGCGACGGCGCAGGACGCGACCGAGGCGGGCCGGCCACACGCGAGTGCCCTGCCCCTGGCGGCGGCAAGGCGTCGCGTTATTGCTGCGCAGGCCGCGCAGGCGGGCGGGGATCTGGTCGCTGCCCGCCGCTGGTCCGATGAAGCCGTGTCGACAACGACGGGCTCGGTGCTGTCCGACGCGCTGACGACGCGCGCCCGCGTGGCGATCGCACAAGGTGAGCCGGAACAGGCCGAGCGTGACGCCCACGACGCGCTCGCATGTGCCGCCGGAATCGAGGCGTACCTATTCATCCCCGACATTCTCGAATGCCTCGCGAGTCTGGCCGGTGAGACCGGCAGACACCGGGAAGCCGCCCGCCTCTTCGGCGCGGCACACGCCATCCGGCAGCGCATGGGGGCGGTCCGCTTCAAGGTCTACGACGCCGCCTATGAAGCCTCGGCGGCAGCGCTGCGAGATGTCCTGGGCGAGAAGGACTTTAACTCCGCGTGGGCGGAGGGCGCCGCGCTGTCCACCGAGGAGGCGATCGCCTACGCGCAACGCGGCCGCGGCGAACGCAAACGACCAGCCAGCGGCTGGGCCTCGCTGACGCCGGCCGAGCTCGACGTCGTCAGACTCGTCAGCGAGGGACTGGGCAACAACGACATCGCCACACGCCTATTCGTCTCACCGCGTACCGTGCAATCCCACCTGACGCACGTCTACGCCAAACTGGGCTTCACCTCGCGCGTGCAACTTGCCCAAGAGGCGGCTCACCAGGTCTGAACGGCGACTATGCCGGCGCCGGCTGCGGCACGAATTCCGGTTGCGCGTTGTCGTTGCGCCCCTGCACGAGCTGTCCGGCAAGGAGCGCGACCAGCATCCCCGCCAACCCACCGGCCGTTGCCACCACCGATGATCCTGACAGCACGAAGTACCCGTACACGGCACCGCCGCCGAGCAAGGCGGCGCGCAAGGGCGTCCAGTCGGCCGTCGACGGCAGCCGATACGACAGACCGATGCCGAGCAGCAGCGCCAGAACATGGCCGACGGCGGTGAAGTCCGCTCCGGACGCCGCCATCAGCGCGATTCCGAGCCACCACCCGACCCACGCCGACCGCCAGCGCGAGGGCATGGACGCCGTCAGCGCGCCCAGGACGCAGACCGCGCCGTAACTGAACCCCACGTCGCTCGCCCGGGCAACGGAGAACGGCAGCCAGCCCACCTTGAGCGCGACGACCAGCCCCACGGCGACGATCAGCGTGGCGCCGATGTGACCGACCGCAAACGCGACAACCAAACCCCTACCACGCCAGATCAATTCACCCGACGCCAGCAAGCAGACGAGCCCCGGGAGCCACACGTAGACGTTGCCGCCGTCGTCGACGAACGCGCTGCCGATCAGCGTGGTCAAACGGCCGTGGGCCAGATTGTGCAGGTTGGTGCTCATGCGGCTCACCGCGACCTCGCGCGCATGGGGACCGAGCGCCGTCAAGACGAGCGATACCGCGGCCAGGACGACGGCGTACGCCGCCGTGACGCGCACCGACGCCGCCCCCGACATCGTGCGCGCGGCCACGGCGGCCCAACGCTTGATGTTGTCGCGAACAGCGATGGTAGACATGGCTATTCGCCTTGGTCCGCGTGGCCCGACCAGCCACGGTCTCGAGCGAGCAGGTCAGCGATGGTTTCGCGGCGCACCAGTTCACGCGCCTCGCCCCCGGCGACCGCGACCAGCGGCGGGCGTCCCACCACGCTGCAGCTCGATCCCATCGAGTAGTGGTAGGCGCCGGTACAGGCTACCGACAGCAGGTCGCCGGGATGGATGTCAGCGGGCAGCTCGACGTCGCGGGCGATCTCGTCACCGGCCTCGCAGTGCCGACCCACCACCGTGACCGGCGCGGTGGCGATCGGCGCGTGCCGATTGGCGAGTGCCACCGTGTATTTCGCGCCGGCGGGCGCCATCCGCGGGTTGTCGCTCATGCCGCCGTCCACCGCGACGAAGGTGCGGCCGTCGGGCCGGCGCTTGACGGCGACCACCCGGTAGAGCGTCATCCCGGCGCGGGCCGCGAACGCACGGCCGGGTCCGATGACGATCCGCGGTCGCGGATAATCGTGTTTCGCACAAGCGGATTGGAGGGCGGCGTCGATGACCGCGCCCAATGCCCGCGGGTCGAGTTCGGCGTCGCCGGACCTATACGGGACCGCGTGTCCGCCACCGAGGCTGAGCTCGGTCAGCACGACGTGGTGGCGATCCCGGACCTCGGCCATCAAGGCCAGCATCTGGCGGATCGCCGCGCCGTACAGCCCGACATCGGTGAGCTGCGACCCCAATTGGCAGTGCAGCCCGACCAGGTCAAGCCACGGCTGCCCCAGGACGCGCTTGACCGCACCGGCCGCATGGCCGCCGGGCAAGGCGAAGCCGAATTTCTGGTCGCCGCCGTCGATGTCGGGAATCACCCGGATCAGCACAGCTTGGCGGCGGCGCACCCGCCCCGCGAGCAACGCGATCTCGTTCGGGGTGTCGATCACGATTCGCCCCACCCCGGCGGCGACCGTGTCATCGAGTTCGCCCGCGCTCTTGGCGGTGCCGTTGAGAACGATGTTCGACGGCGGCACTTCGCCGGTCAGCGCCGTGGCGAGTTCGCCGTTCGAACAGACCTCCACGCCCGCGCCTTCCTCGGCAGCCCACCCGGCGACGGCCGCGCTGAGCAGCGCCCGGCCCGCGTAGACCAGCTCGACGCCGGAGAGCGCGGCGCGATAACCGCGGATACGGGCCCGAAAGTCTTCTTCGTCGACCACGTAGGTGGGGGTGCCGAACTTGGCGGCGAGCTCGGTGGCGGCCACGCCGCCGACGCGCAACCGGCCCATTTCGTCGACGGAGCTGCTCAGCGGCCAGATCGCCCGGTCGAGGTGGGGGCCCACCTCGTGCCGCGGCGACGGAACCAGCTCGAACAGCGTCATACTCCCACGGTGCCGGTGGAAGGCCGGGTCCGCCGCATTCTTAACGAAGCTTTCACACGCGTGTGATCAATCTTCACGGATCTGCGCGGAAGGCCTGGTCATCCGCGCTTCCGGCACGACTAACCGAAGTAGTTCGCCGGGACGAAAGGGACGTCGTCGGGCGCCGTATGGCGCGCCGCCAGCAGCGCCCGCGCGGCGTCACCGATCGGAATCCGCAGCGGCAACTGCGGCTTCTCGGCGGCGTTGACGACCTCGGCAGCGACCTGCTCGGGTGTGATCATGCCGGCGCGCGCGCCGCCACCTTTGAGAATTGCGGCATACGGGTCGTCGGGCAGTGTGTAGGTGGTCACGTCGTCGAGCGCCCCGGAGCTCACCGCGCCGGGTTCCAGCAGCGCGGCCTGGACGCCCAACGGTGCGGTCTCAATGGCGAGGGCTTCGACGAGCGCTTCGAGTGCCCATTTCGTCGACGCGTAGGCCGCGCCGGGCGGCAGCACCACACGTCCGACGACGCTGGACATGAACATCAGCTTGCCCTCGCCGCGGGCGCGCATCTGCGGCAGCACTGCCTGGGCGACGCGGATGGCGCCAATGGTGTTGAGGTTGAGCAGCCGCTGCAGCTCCGCCAGCGGGATGGCTTCCACTGCGGCGTAGAAGATTACGCCGGCGTTGGAGATCAGAATGTCGACGTCCCCGGCGGTTGCAATGGCCGCCGTCACGCTGGCGCTGTCGGTGACGTCGAGGGCCAGCCGCTCGCTCACGTCGAGGTCCGCGAGCGCGTGCGGGTCACGGGCGGTAGCCACGACGCGATGCCCGCGGCGGGCGAATTCGGCGGCGATGGCGCGGCCGATGCCGCGGCTGGCGCCGGTGATCAGTACGGATGACATGGCAGGCAGTCCTTTCAGGAGTGGTTTCCGTTGGTGCTGGGAGGCTTTGCACCACTGGGCAACTCGAAGATCAGTAAGGTGCTGCTCGCGGTGGCGACGAGGTTGCCCGATGCGTCGGTGACTTTCCCCTCGGTGAACCCGAGCCGCGACCCCGCTTTGACGACGGTGCCGACGGCCGTCAGCGTGCCGCTGGCGATGGTGACGGCCTTGAGGTAGTTGACCTTGATCTCGACCGAGGTGTAGCCGATTCCTTCGGGCAGGGTGGTATGCATTGCGCAGCCGGTCACCGTGTCCAACAGGGTGCAGACCGCGCCGCCGTGAACCATCCCGAGCGGGTTGTACATCGACCCGTCCGGCGTGCAGGAGAAGGTGATACGCCCGTTCTCCACGTCGTCGACGCGCATCCGCATGAGCTCACCGATCGGTGGCGGTGGCAGGTGCCCGTCAGTGACGGCCCTCCAGTACGCGAGGCCGGACATCGACGCGGCGGTGGCCTGCGTCGTGATCGGGTCGTGCCAGATGACCGTTCGCGACTGTTCTGCAGCCATAGTCTTCATGCGCGAGCCCCCTGGGAAACTGATCGGTTTACCTGTCCGTCTCAACATAGCGGTAGTTTCGCCGCTTGTAAACCGACCGGTGTAGCATGTCGGGATGCAGGAATCGGCGACGCGCGCGCCCGGCGGGCGTGGAGCGCGTGAGCGCATCGAGCGCGCCGCGGCCCGGCTCTTCTACCGCAACGGAATCCACGCGACCGGCGTCGAACTCATCGCCCAAGAGGCCAACGTCTCCAAGCGCACGCTCTATCAGCAGTTCGCCAGCAAGAACGAACTCGTGGACAGCTACCTGCGAGGCTTCGAGGCCCGGGGCGGCCCGCCTGCCGAGCGGCGCCTGGGCGACACGCAAATGTCGCCGCGCGAGCGTCTGCTGGCGATCTTCGAGCTGCGGCGCCAAGAAGTCTTGCGGGGCTGCCCCTTTCACAATGCGGCCGTGGAATCCGCCGGGTCGCTCCCGAGCACCGACGAGATCGTGCGGGTCCACAAGCTGGAGTTCACCCGCCGCCTCATCGCCGTCGCGCAGGAGGCGGGGGCCGCCGATCCCCACCTGCTCGGCGAGCAGCTGGCCGTCCTGTTCGAGGGCGCCACGGCGATGGCGACGTCGCTGAACGACACCGCGCCCGTCGTCCACGCCCGTGCCGCCGCGGCCACGCTGATCGACGCTGCGCTGAGCTCTTGACTAGCGCCTCAGGCTGCTGCTAGACAGGGCGTGCACGCAAGTTTGGGCGATCGCCCAAATACCGGAAATCGAGGTGGCTATGACGGGCCGAATGGAGGGCAAGGTCGCGTTCGTGACCGGCGCCGCACGGGGGCAGGGCAGGAGTCACGCGGTACGGCTCGCGCGGGAGGGCGCCGACATCATCGCTGTCGACATCTGCCGCAAGTTCGAGGCGTCGCCGGCGGACGGCGCGACGCCCGAAGATCTCGACGAGACCGCGGGATTGGTGAAGGATGCGGGCGGCCGCGTCGTCACCGCCGAAGTCGACGTTCGCGATTTCGACGCGTTGCGGGCCGCCGTCGACAGCGGGGTAGAACAACTCGGGCGCCTGGACGTCGTGATCGCGAACGCCGGCATCGGGACGACGGCGGGAAAGCTGCATAAGACCGACGAGGCGCTGTGGCAGGAGATGATCGACGTCAACCTCAGCGGAGTCTGGAAGACGGTGAAGGCCGGCGTTCCCCACATCCTGGAAGGCGGGCGCGGCGGCTCGATCATCCTGACGTCCTCGGTGGCCGGTTCCAAGGCCTATCCCCAGATGGGCCACTATGTCGCGGCCAAGCACGGAGTGATCGGGCTGATGCGTTCGTTCGCGGTCGAATTGGGCCAGCGCATGATCAGGGTCAACGCTGTCCTGCCGACACACGTGAATTCGCCGCTGCTGCTGAACGAGGCCACCTACCGCGCCTTTCGGCCGGAACTGGAAAACCCCGGGCCCGACGACCTGGCGCCGGTGTGCCAAAGCTTCCACTACCTGCCGATCCCCTGGGTGACGCCCGAAGACATCAGCAACGCCGTCCTATTCCTGGCCTCCGACGAAGCGCGCTACATCACCGGCGTGGCGCTCCCGGTGGACGCCGGTAGCTGCCTGAAGTGAGGAAGCATCGATGACCGTCACGAACGACACGGACGTCTACTACGACCCCTACGACGTCGGCATCAACGCCGACCCGTATCCGACCTACGCGCGGCTGCGCGAAGAGGCCCCGGTCTACCACAACGAGCGGTACGACTTCTGGGCGATATCAAGGCATTCCGACGTCGAACGGGCATTGGCAAACTGGGAAACCTTCTCTAACAGGAGAAGCGACATCCTTGAGCTGGTCAAGTCGAAATTCGACATGCCCGGCGGGGTCATGATGTTCCAGGATCCGCCCGAACACACGAGGCTGCGCGGTCTGATGTCGCGGGTGTTCACGCCGCGCCGCATGGCGGAACTCGAAGACCAGATCCGGCGGTACTGCGTCCGGTGCCTGGACCCGCTCGTCGGGTCCGGGGGATTCGACATCATCGCCGAGCTCGCCTCGATGATGCCGATGCGGGTGATTGGGATGCTGCTCGGAATCCCGGAATCCGAACAGATTTCGGTTCGCGACGCCAACGACGCCAACCTGCGCACCAGGCCTGGCGCACCGCTGAAGGTCGCCGACGCGGACTCCATCGCCGACGGCCGGATATACGCCGAGTATGTCGAGTGGCGATCCAAGAACCCGTCGGACGACCTCATGACGACGCTGCTCAACGTCGAATTCGACGACGAGCACGGGGTGCACCGAAAGCTCACGCGTAAAGAGGTGCTGCATTACACCCAGGTGGTCGCCGGCGCGGGCAACGAGACGACGGGTCGGCTGATCGGCTGGCTGGCCAAGGTGCTGGCCGAGCACCCCGACCAGCGCCGGGAGGTCCACCAGGATCGCTCGCTGTTGACCCGGACCGTCGACGAGACACTTCGGTTCGAGCCCACCGGACCCCACGTCGCGCGTTGGATGGCAAAGGATTTCGAGTGCTACGGTACGACCGTTCCGGCCGGCAGCGCCATGCTCCTGCTGTTCGGCGCCGCCAACCGCGATCACCGCCGCTACGCGGACCCCGACGCGTTCAACATCCACCGCGACAACATCTCGCACATCACCTTTGGAAAAGGCGTGCATTACTGCCTCGGGGCGAACCTGGCGCGCCTCGAGGGTCGCGTCGCGCTGGACGAGATGCTCAACCGGTGGCCCGAGTGGGACATCGATTACGACACAGCGCAATTGGCGTCGACATCGACGGTCCGCGGCTGGGAGCGCCTGCGCGTCGTGCTGCCCTAAGGGGTCGCGTCCGGGCTGCCGCGGCGCGCCTTCGGTGCCGGCATCTCGAATCGTTCGAGGAATCGGTTGACCAGCGCGATGGCCTCGTCGTGGCCACCTTTGGCACCGAGTCCCTGCTCGAGGATGAGGCTGCGCCCGATGGAGGTGATGACGACGGCGAGACCGGCGGGCGGGAACTCGTAAGTATCGATGCCATGCTCGCGAACGATGAAGTTCAGCGCGGTGGTTTGCTGTTCGCGCCAGCGTTCCGACCAGGCCGCGATCTCGGCCCGAATCTCCTTGCGGTGGTTGGCAAGTCCCATGAATTCCAACAACAACCGGGTGTCCTTGGGTTCGGTGAGGGTATCCCAGAAGGCGTGCAGCGGGCGATCGGAGGCCAAGGCGTTCTGCTGGCGCTCCAGGTAGGCGGCGGCGCCGCGGCGGAAGACGGCCAGATATAGCGCGTCCATCGTCGGGAAGTAGTAGTGCACCAACGCCGGTTTGACGCCGGCGTCCGCGGCCACCCGCCGCGACGTGGCCGCGGCATAACCCTCCTCGATCATGATGTGAATCGTCGCGTCGATCAGCATGTCGCGAGTAGTCGAGTCCCTGGCCATTACCGACCCTAAATTGGGCGATCGCTAAAATCAACTGTTCGCCGCGATGACGGCGCCGCGCCTTGACCCCCTGCGATAGGGATGATAGGCAGGTGAAGCGCAGAATGCTGGGCGATCGCTCAGGCAGGCGGTCGGCCGGGCGATGATTGCGGTGGTGACCGGCAGTGCCTCCGGGATCCGCCGGGACCAAAGAAGGGTGGTTCTGCCGTGGCTCAGAGTTTCCAGGACGTCATCAAGCCCAAGTACCTGCTCCTGACCACGTTCACCAAGGACGGCCGCCCGAAGCCGACGGCGATCTGGGGAGTGCCAGACGGCGACAGGCTCTTGGTCATCACCGACGACGGATCGTGGAAAGTCAGGCGGATCCGCAACACGCCACGAGTGACGATCGCGCGGAGCGGGGCGTTGGGAAAGCCCAAGGGCGAACCGGTCGAAGCGGTTGCCCGGGTGCTGCCGAAGTCCGAGACGCGACGCGTCTACAACGCCGTGCTCAAGCGGTACTGGTACCACGCCTGGTGGTTCTATGCGCACTCGATCGTGCGCGGCGGCATCGACAAGGTGCACGTGGGCCTGGAGATCAAATCTGCCGCCTAGGAAGCCTTAAGCGCCAACCGGACTCGTGGCGTCGCTCTTGGGGTCGATGAGGATCTTCGCGTGGGCCTCGGGATCGCCGAGCGCGTCGAATGCGGCGTCGACGCCGGACAGCCCGACCGTCCCGGTGATCAGCGGCGCGACGTTGACCTTGCCGTCGGCGAGCATGTGCAGCGCGTCGCGGAACTCGAGCGGGGTGTAGCCGAGCACGAACCGAAGGTCGGTCTCTTTGTTGATCGCCATCGCGGGGCGGATGTGGTCCGCGCCCATGCAGACGCCGACCACGACGATGCGCGAGAACAGCGGCGCGCCCGCGATGATGCCGTCGATAATGCCGGGGACGCCGACACATTCGAAGACGACGGGATGCTTGGGCGTCGCGGCGCCGGCGGCTTCGGCGGCGCGCCAAACGTGCCACCACGGCAGCCGCAGCCGCTGCAGCTTTTCGATCGTGCCGACCGCCAAGTCGAACGCGTCGAGGATGCCTTGCAGGTGTTTGCGGCTCGCGTCGGTCGTGTAGGGCGAGTCCTGCGCGGGATCGACGACGGTGTCGGCTCCGCAGGCGGTCGCAAGCGCGCGCCGGCCCGGTGAGAAGTCGCTGGCGATGACGGTGCGCACGCCGTGCGCCTTCAGCATGCAGATCACCGCGAGACCGATTGGCCCGCAGCCGATCACGATTGCGACGTCGCCCTTGCCGACCTCGCCGCGCCGGACGGCGTGCCATCCGACCGCCATCGGCTCGGTCAGGGCGGCCACCTCGGGCGTCAGCCCGTTGGGGACGGGCAATGTCAGCGACTGCTCGACGAGGAGCTGCTCGGCATAGGCGCCCGGCGCCATCGTCGACAACCCGATGCCGTGCACCTCCTTGCCTCGGCGCAGCAGCGGCAAGGCAACGACCCGGGTGCCGCGGCGCGGGGCCTTGCGTGTGCCGGGGCCGTAATCGATAACCTCACCGCAGAATTCGTGACCGAACACGACCGACTGATTCGATCGCATGAACGCGTCGTATCCCGATTCGACCATCACGTCGGCGAGTTCGTCGCAGTGGTGTCGGGCATGGAGGTCGGATCCGCAGATGCCACACCGCAGAACTTCGATGAGCAATTGGCCCTTGCCCGGCTCCGGGGTCGGCTGGTCGACCACCTCGAGCTTCGCGTTGGTGCAGGTCACGGTCTTCATCTGTCGATCCTCCTACACCGAATGATCACGAAAGTGCAACTGGCAACGCGTTTCCCGAGAAAGGACGTCGGTAGTTGCACTTTCGCGGTTAGGGGCCCGCACCACGCAGGGCCTCGAATGTGTCGGCCACGGTTTCCCGCGGGTCCCGATAGGTGATGCCGAGGTCTCGTTCGCTCGGCGAATCATCGGACGCCGGCATCTGTGT
>NZ_JAOPWB010000025.1 GCF_025965855.1 Mycobacterium sp.
TTCTCGCGGTGCGGGGTCCCCTGCCCAGATCTCTACGACATCGGTGAATGCGTCGACGTCGGCCTTGAGTTCGTCGCGTAGGTCGATGGCGTCTTGCTCGGCTGAAACGGCGGCATCGCGGCGCTCAAGTAGCTCGGCGTTGCGTATCGTCAGGCGCTCTAACAGGGAGGGAATTTCATCGGGCGTGGATGGTAGCCATTCCGGAACGTTGCTCAGGTCAACGTGATTCTGGCGATCTCCGGCGGTTGGCTGTGCGGCGCGTACCTCTTTGTCGGCGACGGTGAGCTCGTGCTCGGCGGCCACCCGCTCCTTCTCGCGCGTTGCGGCGGCGTCGTGTGCGCGTCGTTGTGCGCCGCTGAGTGAGTCCGCCGATGACGCTGCCGGCAGCAGTGTCAGTTCCTCGGCGCGCAGCACGATGTGGGTGTCATATCGGTCGTCGCGTCGGGAAATCGCTTGGCTGAGGTCTCTTTTCGCGCGGTCAAGCAACTCGGCTTCGATCATTCCGCGTTCGGCTGCGGACAGCTCATTGCGTAAGGACTGGGCTCGTGCGCGGATCACGTCGAGGTTGCCACCAGGGTCTTCGCCGGCCGTCTCGACGCCGAGGTCCGCTCGTTCGCGCTGACAGGCTCGGCGCTGGCTGCGCGCTTCGGCAGCGGTCTCGAGGTTGGCGGTGCGTGCGGCCTGGGCTTCGGTTTGTGCGGTCTCTGCGGTTGCTTCGTCTCGTTCTGCTCTGAGGCGCGCCGCGTCGACGGCGGGTCGCTCCTGCGTGGCGCTGCTCGCGGCGTCGGTCTTGCCGATTAGCTCTCTAGCGAGCGTGACTTGCTTATCAGCGCGAGTGGATTGCTGCCGTGCTGATTCAACGTTGCACCGGGCCTGCTCGGCGGTATCGCGGTGGCGGTCGCGTTCCTCGAGGAGTTCGTCGCGGCGTTCTTGCGCCGCGGCGACGGCATCGGCGGAGTTATGGGCGCGCGCTTCGAGGTCTTCGCGGCGGGTGTTGGGCCAGCGCTCGATGAAGCTCGCGCAGGCCGTGGCGGCGTTGCGGTAGCTGCTGGCGTCGTTACGGGCCTGTGCTGCGGCGGCTCCTTCGTCGACAGCGGTCTTCTCATATTCGGCGCGAGTTGTCTGGGCCCATCTGCGATCCCAGGTTGCTCGGTGCGGCAGCACCACGAATCGAGGACCATCAGTGGTGTCGAAGTCTGTGCCGGCGGGTGCGCTGGCAACGGTGACTGGTGTGCGCGTGCGGGGTTTGGCGTCGCGGAGATAGTCGACGGCCGCCGCCAGCCGAGCCGGGTCGGACACGATGACTCCGCCGGCGATGTCGGGATGGCTGGTGATGAATTCTGGTCGAGCGTCGGGTTCAGCAATGTTGTGCTCGATCCACTCCAGACCGCTGACGGCGCCGATTCTCTGGGCGCGTAGGGCCTCAACGATGGCGAGGACATCGGCGCCTGTCGATGCGGTGCCGGTTTGGTCGAGATGTGCCAGTTCCTCGCGCGCCGCATTGGCTAGTCGTTCGTGTTCGGCGGCGCGACGGTCGGCGTCTCGCGCGGCGTCGTTGGCTAATGGGTGTGCGCGCTCGAGCTCTGCGGTCGTGTGTGCTCGCCCGCTCAGGAGGTTCTGCACGATGGGATGGGTTGCGACCGAATCGAATTCGGTGGTGAATGTATCGAGTCGCCCCTGGTCGTCTTGGGCGGTAGCCCGCAGCGTGATGAGTTCGGCGTCGACGCTGTTGATTTGCGTGTCGGTCGCTGACCGGGCGTGTTCTGCGTCGATTGCTCGCCGGGTTTCCTCGTCGCAGTGGAGTGTGGCGGTACCGCGGGTGTCCTGCCATCGGCGCAGGCATTGCTCGGCGGACTCGCCGGCCGCCAGCCACCGGGCCGCCAGTGCAGCTTGGGTGGAGTTCTGCGCCTGGCGTGTGCAGTCGTCGATTTCTTCGAGGCGGCGACGGGCTGCGCTGCGGCGAGCAGCGGCGTCTTTCTCGGCGATCTTGGCTTTTCGTTCCTCCTCGAGTGCTTCGTCGGCGCGCGCGCTGGCTGTCTCGGCGACGGTGTGTGCTTCTCGGGCAAGGCCTTCGAGTCGGGCTGCCAGGCGGGTGGCGGCGGCATCTACGCTGGCGCGAAGTGGTCCCAGTCCGGCGTCTGCGCGGTTGTAGGCCAGTTGTGCTGCGTCGCGGGCCGCCTGGGCTATCTGTACGTCAAGGACGGAATTGACCGCCTGCCACGCCAAGTCTTCCTGCTGCGCGATCTCGGCGGCTTCGGCGTGGCGCTGCACCTCATCGTGGGCGCCCACGGCCCGAGCCCGTGCTTCTTCCAGCAGTAGCTGAAGGCGAATATCGCTGATCTGGCCGTATTCGCGGCGGGCAGTGACCGCATCCTGGGCGGCGCTTTGGACTTCGTGTTCTTGTTCGGCGAGCAGAGTGCGATCCTGGGCGAGTCGGGCGTACGCGGCGCCGGCAAGCTCTTTGCCTTGGGTTTGGACACGAAGTGCGTCGGCGGTGGCCTTGTCTGCAGCGATGGCTCTGCCTGCGATCTGCTCGATGGTGGGTCCGATCTTTACGCAGAAGTCTGAAAGCGCCTGCAATCGTGGCCGTTTCACTGCCAGCTCGGCGTAGTTGCCGAGTTTGCCCGTGAAGTCGGCGATGTCGCGATCGTCGTTGAGTGCCGCGATGAAGAACCGCACGACGTTGTCGGGTGAGTCGAACGCCTTCAACAGCCGCTCGGCCCCGGTCTCCGAGTCGTTCATGCGCATCTGATAGCCGAACAGGACTGGGTCGACGCTGGTGTTGTCCTCGAGCGATTGGGTCCATTCCTGCTGGGTCCGGGTGAGTACCCAACCGGTGGCGGGATACTGCCCGAGAAGGTCGGTGAGCTTGTCGAGGTAGGTGCTGAACGTGGCGCGGTGTTCGCCTACGACGAAGGGCAGATCATCGATGCCGGGCAGATGTGGGCCTGTGCGGAATAGGTACCACGCGCGGTGCATGTTCGTCGTCGATCGCTGCCTGTGCGGCGGTTGGCGGCGACCGTCCTTCCATTCCATGACGGTGCCGGTAACTGTGTTGACCCCGGTGGTGGTGTCTTCCCATTCGCAGACGACATGGCCGGTGTCGCCGGTGAGGATGTAGTCGCCGAGGTTCTTGCCGCCCACCTGTGACCGCGACGCCGGCACGACGAGACTGGATATCAATGTGATCAGCGTCGACTTACCGCCCGTGTTGGTCAACGACAGCAACACGCGGGATGCGGCCCCGCCGGCCGTCGTGAAATCCAGGTCGAGCGGGTCGAATCGAGCCCCGTCTGGCCCCACGCCGTGCAGCCGTACTCTACGCAGCCTCAGCGGCGGCACAGGTAACACATCTGGAGCAGTCATTGCGGTTGGCTGGTTTGTTGCGCCAAGTCGTTGACCAAGACGTACAGCTCGGAGTCCCCGCACAAGGTGGCCACCGCGTGTCGAAACCTGGGGCGTGCCAACCAGGTTCCGCCGTCGACGTCGCTGCGCGGTGTCAGGTAGCCGGCTTCGGCGAGCAGCCTGGCGATCTTGTTGACCATGCCTGGGCGGTCGGCGGCGGAACGCCGCTGAGCGTTGGGGCGCGCTGGGGCAAGTGCCATCCAGCCCCGCCAGGACTCAAGGAGCTCTTCGTCTAAGGCACCATCGTGCTCGGCAGTGTCGCTGTGAGTTTCTGCGGCACGGTCGAGGACTTCGACGACTGCACGCGTTGTGAACACGGCAACGCGGTCTGGGTCGTCGACCATCACCGGCTCGGGGTAAGCGGTATGGGCGATCGCGAGAATGACCGCGCCGACGACGGCCCGTTGGGTGGGCCCTGCGCGTTTCATCACGTCGGTCAGGGTCACGCGCAGTGGTGAATCGGGTGCGGCAGTGACGATTGCGCCTTCACGGTCGTCGACGGTCAAATACAGTCCGGCGCCAATGAATACGGTATCGACCGCAGAGGCAAAATCGGCATCGTTTCGGTACCGCATGATCAGCCGGTGATAGTCGTCGTGGCGCGCGGGTGTCTCACGGGGACGCGCTGCCCAGCCGAGCATCCGCCCGATGTCGGCGGCGTCGCCGCCTGCCAGATTCATGCGATCGCCTCCTCGCTGATGTCGACCCCGGCCGCGCCGGTGTCAATCTCCCCGTTGTCGATGTGTTCATCGGCTGGTGCGTCGATGTCAGCCGTAACGACTCCCGGTACGAGAATCAGGTCCGCAGCATGGACGCCATATTCATCGATCTCGGCGCCGCTAGCGGCGGCCACCACAACGCGATCCCCCACCGAACGGCCGGAAAGACGGGTTGCCCACGCTCGGTGGGCCGCATGGACGGTAGCGGCCACAAGGAGGCCACTGTCCAAGGGTTCACCGTCCAGGTCGCTGACGGCTGCGGCCAGTTCCTCAGCGCGACCCAGTAGTTGCGCGAGTCGGGTAGGTTCATCAATTCCGTCGAGAATCGACTTCACAGCGGATTCATATGGCTCCCACCACAACTCGGGTTCGTCGTCATCGAACTCCGGATCAACGAATTCTTCACCAAGATCGGGAATTCGCGGCGGCGCACACAATTCATCGGTGAGCGTCGACATTGAAGGCCACCACCGCGCCGCGATTCCTCCGACGTGCGCGAGCAGCCGAACAGTGGCAACGCCACTGTCTCGAATCGGCCGGGCCAGAAAGGGATTCAGCAGGTCTGAGCTGACAACAGCGCGGTGCACCGCGTGCGGAGGGCGTGCGAAGCGGTCGTCGAGAGCTTCGCGCAGCCGGCCGCGCGCACCGATGAGGTGGCCGTGCAGCTCGTTGTGGCGGTGTCGGCATTCGCGGAGAATTTCGACCAGTTGGTTGGCCGCCGTCACCCGCCCGGGGTCCTCCATTCGTGAGCGGCGCTCAGCAACTGCGTCGAGCAGAACGCCTTCGGCCTCGAGCCGGTCCCGCACATGGGTCAGCGCAGAGTTCAACAGCTGTGGCACGTCGCCCAACCAGTCGTGGGTGTCGGGGTCGATGAGGGTGTCGGCGACGATGCGCCGGACCCGTTCCTGATATTGGATCGATTGGTAGCGCGCCAGGCGCGCGATTTGAACCGCAGACTCGACAGCGCCACGCGCGATCAGGGCGCTCAGTTGGGCTTCGTTCGCGATCTGCGCAGCCTCGATATCGAGGTCCAGGGCCTCGACGAAGATGTTGATCGCTTGCTCAGAGGCCCGCAGGTACTCCTGGCCGTCCTCGCCACCGGCGTGCACGTAGAGCAACCGGAAGCGCTGAGCTCGCCACTGCGGTCCTTCCTCGGTGTGAACGAGGTAGGGCACGTTCTCGACATCTGTGGTGACCAGCGACACCACAACACGCTCGGCGACTGCCGTCCACTCGGCGCGTTCCGCGCCGGGTGCTTGGCGGCTGGCTTGGGTCGCGGCGTAGTCGACGGTTTCGTCCCAGGTTCGGCCCACCGAGATTCCCATCGCCAGTGCGACCTGATCGATGACCGCAAGAGCGATGTTGAACAGGTCGTAGCGGCGCCAAAAATCGCCGTCGTACTGGGACTTGTTGCGTTCGATGTCGGTCAGCACCTGGATCGGCGCCAGCGCGCGGCGGCGCCTCACGATCGACGCGTCGTCGGTCGGGATCGTCACATTCCAGCTCGCGGGAGCAGGGAGCAGCTCGAGGTCGTCGTGCAACGTCGCTACCTCCCCTCACAGCGGCACGGCCCCTTCCAGAGACGGCGGCGCCGACTGGCTAGCAAAGAACTGATCCGCCGTCCTTAGCGTGTCACAGTGCACTGACAAATACACCGGCAATCGCCCACCCCGCATCCGTGCACGAGTGTCCGTGGCCATGTGAAAGTCCCCATTTGTGGCCAGCTGTAGGTCCCCACTGATGGCCAGATGGATGTCCCATCGGTGGCCAGGTAGATGTCCCCACTGTCTAATCGGAACTCAAGTGACTTGGGACAGTGACGTCCACAGCGAACCACGGTTAGGTCGCCTGGGAACACTGCAGCCGAGAGCCTTGATCGCGGACTCGGCGATCTGCCCGACACGATGAATCTCCTTGCGCAGTTCCGCCAACTCGTCGTATCGGTCGATCGCCTCGGCGCCGCACCATAGCCGTAGGATCGCCCGGCGCGGCTTGTAGTACTCGTTGTCGGTCTGGATGCAGATATCGGCTGGAATGGTGTAGTCCGGACGGGAACCGCGGCCGCGATACCAACGCCCGTGGATCGCCTTATAGCGTGCCTCGCTCTCCTCTTTCTGCACCGCGTCCAGGATCGGGGTTGGGTTACGCCGCGCAGCGGCCGACGCGATCTTTTCGGTGACGGGTCAGGGCGCCACCAGATCCTCACCGTCGGTGAACCCGTCGGGGCACTGCGTCCACAACGTCTCATCCAGGCCGGTGATGTCGGCGAGGCGGCTCGAGTTTGTGATGCGACATGCACCGGTACTCCCGGTGCTCCATCCGCGCGACGTCGTGATCGATGAGCGTTTCGAAGACCACCTCGGCGGCTCTGCCGACCGGGTCGTCGCCGATACCTAGCTCGTCGATGCGATTCCAGCGCGCCTCGTGTTCCCGGAACCCATCGACCGCGGCCCAGCGCACCTTCAAACGCGCCGGCGAGACCCACTCCTGGCGGCCCTCGAATCTTTCGTCGACGAACCGCACCAATAGCCGGGGTGGTCGTTGTGTCCCCAGTTTGAGCACCTCGACTTCGACGACGTCATCGATCGGGCGGGCACGATAGGCCCATGACTCACCAACCTGGGGGCGACTTTCCGTTGTCGCCACACGACAAGTGTGCGGGCCGGGCGGTTGCCGATCGAGTGTTTTCTTCGGAGACGCATCGACGTAATCACAGTGACTTCCATGAGATTTAGCTTCTAACCGTGCCCGCTGACCTCGACACGTACGAATGCCTCGGCGACCTCGAGACTTCGTTCAGGGTGACGGCCAAAGACGAACGCCGGCAACGGGACCGACAACGTTTGCGTGACTCCATGCGCTGCGAGGTCGCACAACTGAGTTACGAGCAGTATCGTGCGGGCGCGCCATGCCCAGGATGCCGTCGTCCCTATGTGGATGCTGAGCCATTCGAGAACAAGGGCACGATGCATTTTTCCGACGCCGAGCGTGCCCGGTACGACGACGAGGAGACCCGGTTCAAAGCCGCCCACGGTTCGTGCGGGTCCCATCGCCACAGCGTCTCAGGGTCGCTGACCATGCATTGCGGCAAGTGCTGTCCGATGCCACCGTTATCACCCGCCCAGATTGCCCGGCTCGGCCCCTTGTTGAGACCAACGCCCTCACATGAACTGATGGTTTGGCAGCTGCGCCTGTACTGCGGGCACACCGTTGAGCGCACCGCCCATTCGAGTCACAAAACCATCCACGCCGCCTTTTGTGGCGCAGTCCGCTGTGCGCAATGCGGCCTTGACCCGGCGACGATAATCGATGCCCGTGCGATCGGGCCGGCTGGGAAACCACCGCACCAAGCGCCGACCCCTGCACGCCGGAAACCTACCCGTGCCGAACTTAAAACACGGATACAGCAATTGGAAGCAGAAAACGAACGGCTCCGCAGCGGTCATCATTGAGTCGGAGATGCTGAGAGTCGCTTGATTACACCTGGACACCGGAGAAGCGGCGCTGCCCGAAACCCTTGCAGACGACTCCGCGGTACCGAAGGCTCGGGATAGTCCGCGTTTGATGCCACCAGCGGCCCAAGTTACTGGCGGTAGAACCGTTCGTCTGCCACTTCGAGCGTCCCGGTTGTCAGCCTGCGCAGGATGGTGACATGCACGTGTGGGATTTCGCCGGACTGTGCAGAGTCGATGAATTGCAGTGCGTGAGTGGTGCATATGGATTGCCCACCCTTTGGGTAGCAGATGTCGATGGCGTCGACGGGGGTGAATCGGCCGCCGAGCTGATCGGCACCACTTACCCAGTCGAGCCGGCCTCGCCACCAGCGGGTTAAGGCGTACTCGTGGGCGGCCGCTGGTCCACTGTCCACGCCATACACCTCGATGTCGGTGTACTCGGAGTCGGCGAGCTCGCGAAATATTCTCGGGCCCTGGCCGTCCCAGGTGAGCGTGCCTTCGATCACGACATTCTCCTTGCGGTGGATGCAAATTCGTCGAATCTGGTCGGCCAGCTTCACCGATTCCAGGTGCACGAGCCCGGAGAGTTCACGGGGCGCCAATGCGTATCCGTCGGCGAGAATCTCGGCGAGTAGATGACCGTAAACGCCGTCGTCGATTGCCTCCTCGATGAGGTAGTCCTTGATGATGTCGGCGTCGATGACACGGTAGTCGTCGAGATCGGCGACTACCGCGTGGAGCATCGAGCTCTTTCCGGATCCTGGGGCGCCCGCCGTGATGATCGCTGACCGGCCGTCGCGGCGCGGGTCCCCACGGGCGAGGTACCTGTCGACGATGCGTTTGTGGAGCACTAGCCGACTGACGTCGGTGGCGTAACGGCGTTCAGTGCATTCGGCCGCATCCCGATGCAGTGGTCCGCCTGCCGCCGATCGTGTGGTGAGCTGTTCAGCGACCTTCGCGCGCAGGCTATCGTCCCGCGCCACTGCCCATGCTCTTAAGGTGGCGCGTGGCCAGGCTTTGGAACTCCTCGTCGCTGAGCAGGCCCCGGTAGAAGGCCATCTCGATATCGTCCCAATCACCGGTTGTGTAGGCGTCGGTTGCGACACCGTCGATCCGTACCACGCCGCCGAAGGAGTACTTCCAATTCAGAAGTCTTTTCATCATCTCGTGGTCATCGATCATTCCGGCGACGCGGCGGTCAATGATCTCTGCGGGTGTCTCTTCGAGCAGCGACGGATCATCGGTGAGCCGGCGCAGGATGCGTTGCACCGTGGCCTGGGAGCGGATGCCCACGATGTCGCTGATTTGTCGCTGTGACAGTCCCGCGTGGTTGGCGGCCTGGTAGATCGCGCGCTCGAGTTCACGTTCGTCGATGCGTTGGCGTGCAGCTTCGACTGCGAGCCGCTTCTCGGCGGTGGTCGCATCGATAGTTTGAGTCGACATAACTTAAGCACCTCCGCGATTCATTTTGAATCACGATCAAGTGTACGGCGGCCGCGTGCTTCGCGCCACCGCGAAAGCAACCAGCTAGACAGTCGGACGCTTGCCCCACGGCTGCATTTATGCAGTGAACGTGAGACGCGGCCGCGCAGCTCTGGCAAACACCGCGCGCCCCGCGGGCGCTCGGCCCAGGCTGATCTCGCGGTCGTTCCACAGGCCTCAAAAGGGGACTGTCGCTAAGCCGCCGGGGAGGACAGTCACCGTGCTGATCAGCGAAGACTGAAGTTAGGCAACAAGATAGCTAAGTCAATTAGCAATTCTAATGTGGCCAGATCCGTGGCCAACGGGCATGAAAATGGCCCCAGAAATCACACCTCTGGGGCCATTTCCGCTGGTAGCGGGGACAGTGTGGTGATCCAGGACATGCGAATGGGGTGTCGCAAGACATCGGAATAGCCTGAGCCGGCCAGTTTCGGCGGATGTCGAAAGCCCGCTTAGTGATCACCGCTGTTGTCGTTGAAGGGCGGAG
>NZ_JAOPWB010000076.1 GCF_025965855.1 Mycobacterium sp.
CCATGTGGGTCGACACCTCGACACTGGTCGGCAAGCACCTCACCGTCCGCGGATTCTTTGTCGGCGACTTCGACTACCGCGACAAGGTGGTGCCTGTCATTCGTGAGGCGGCACCGCTGGTGGCCGAGGGCGCCCTCGTTGTCCCCGTGGCGGGCGTGTACCCCCTCGAGCATATCCAGGACGCGGTGCAGCATCTCCTCCGTGGCGGCAAGATCCTGCTGAACGTGGCGGGGCGATGAACGCGCGCAAAGCGGGCGGCTGAAGATTCGCCACCTTCGTGAGACAACGTGAGACAAAGTTGTTCGCCACGAGCTGAGACAGGCAACAATGGTGCAGTCAGGCGTCCTGGGCAACCGCCTCGTGGGCATCCTGCACAGCTGCCTGCGCCAGCACAGCCCTACAACGAACACACCCCCTGGGCCACACCGCGTGCCGGCGGCGGCTCGACAACTTACGAAACCTGGGATCTACAGACAGACCGGCCACGCGAGTCTCATGCGTAACACTCCCCGGGCTGCCTGGGGGCGCTCTGTGTCCTGCTGGTCCCAGGCTGCGAAGCCGCCTAGCCCAACCGCTCGATGATGGTGGCGTTGGCCATGCCGCCACCCTCGCACATCGTCTGCAACTCCCGACGAGGTTCGCATCAAAGTGCTCGCTGCAGGGACCGGTTTCACCGACATCTTCATCCGTCGTGGGCGCTACCCGGACTACAAGGGACCATTGCCCTTCATTCCCGGTTACGACATCGTGGGCATCGTCGAAAAGGTCGGTCCCGGTGTGGCATCACCACGCGAGGGTCAGACGGTGGCCGATCTGTGCGTCGTCGGCGGCTACACCCAATACGCGATACGCCCCGCAGAGTTCCTGGTGCCGGTGCCAGATGGTGTTGATCCCGCCGAGGCGGTATGCATCCCTTTGGCTTATCTCACCGCATTTCAAATGCTCACCCGTTACCGGCAACTTGCGCCCGGCGCAGGGATCCTGGCGATTGGCGCCTCCGGAACTGTGGGCACGGCTTTGCTCGACCTGGCGCGCCACTTCGGTCTGAACGCAATCGGCACGTGGTCGGCAGCCAACATGCCGGTAGTGGAGAGCTTCGGCGCAAAGGCCATTGACTACCGCGACGGCGACTTCGTCGACGCAATGCACAAGCTCACCGCTGGGGTCGATGCTGTCTTCGACGCCATCGGCGGAGCGCATTTCGCACGGTCCTACGCCTGCCTCGCATCCGGTGGCCTGCTCGTGGGGTATGGATCACAAACCATGGCGGATGGACGCGAAGGCTTACTTTCGGCAGGGCTGGGCATCGCCCGACTCAAATTCTGGGACGCCTTCAATGTCTTATTCCGCCGACGGCGCGCGAAGTGGTACAGCATCACCTCCCGGCGAAAGACCCACCCCAACGAGTTCAAGGCAGATATGGCTGCACTCTTCGCACTTTTGCGCGACGGTGCCATTCATCCGGTGGTTATCGACCGCCTACCCCTCGCCGCCGCGCCAGGGGTCCACACTCGCATCGACGCCGGCGGCCTCGGCGGAAAGATCGTTCTGACCCCGTGGCCGCCGAAGCCGGACAATACTGCTGCCGTGTTGTCCGCCGATGCACCCTCTTCGATTTAAGACAGTTGGATGTCCCACAGCTCGCCAATCTGCCATCGTTCGTTCACCAAGCGTTAGTGGAAGCGGCGAGACCGCCTATCCCAGGCGTTCGATAATGGTGGCGTTGGCCAAGCCGCCGCCCTCGCGCATCGTCTGCAACTCATACCGACCGCCGCGTTGCTCAGGTGCGGTCACGAGCCACTGGTCACCTTCTCGGCCAGTGCCGCCAGCTTGGCGTCGAGTTCCTCTGCGGCGCTGAGCAGTTCGGGATTGTGCTCGACGACTATAAGCGACGAGGGCTTGACGTAGGTCAGGCTGCTGCGGCCCTCACCGTCGTCGGTCAGCAGCAGCTCGACCGGGGCGAACAACCCCGCGCTCACGTCGTGACGCAGCATCGTGATCGCGATGAGCGGGTTGCCGAGGATGATGCGCATCACCTTGCGCTCGATGCCGGCCTTGGTGATCCACGCGCCATGGTCGACCAGTGAGAACAGCATGAATCCGCTGGGCCCGACGTAGGATTCGACCCGATCCTGGTACTCCTGCCAGGCGCCGGTGGCGGTGGCGACATCGTTGATCGGCACCGGCTTGTCGCCGATGTCGGCGAGCAGGGCGGCGAGCAATTCGTCGTAACTCTTGTCGCTGTCGTAGCGTACGCGCACGCCGTTGAAGCTGGTTTGTTGCGCCATGCTCACGCCTCCCTAAGTGAGTCGCTCGATGATGGTGGCGTTGGCCATGCCACCGCCCTCGCACATGGTCTGCAGGCCATAGCGTCCGCCGCGCTGATGCAGCGCGTTGACGAGTGTGGTCATGATGCGCGCCCCGCTGGCGCCCAGCGGGTGACCGATCGCGATGGCGCCCCCGTTGACGTTGGTCTTGGCCAGATCTGCCCCGGTGTCGTGTGCCCACGCGAGCACGACGGGCGCGAACGCCTCGTTCACCTCGAACAGGTCGATGTCGGCGAGCGTCAGCCCGGCGCGACGAAGCACCTTCTCGGTGGCCGGGATGACGCCGGTCAGCATGTAGAGCGGGTCGGAGCCCACGACGGTCGTGGTGTGGATGCGCGCCAGCGGGCGCAGGCCCAGCTTCTTGGCGACCCCGCTGCTGGTGATCAAGACCGCGGCGCTGCCGTCGGACAGCGGCGAGGAGTTACCGGCCGTGATCGACCAATTAATCTGCGGGAAGCGCTCTTTGGCCGCTTCGCTGTAGAAGGACGGCTGCAACCCGGCCAGCGTCTCCACCGTCGTGCCGGGTCGGATGATCTCGTCGGTGGCCAGCCCGTCGATCGGGATCAGCTCGTTGTCGAAGAGCCCGTCCTTGGTGGCGCGGGCGGCCTTGTCGTGGCTGCCGGCGGAGAACTCGTCGAGCTGGGTGCGCGAGAAGCCCCACTTCGCGGCGATCAGTTCGGCGCTGATGCCCTGGGGCACCAGCCCGTCGGGGTAGCGCCGCGTCATGTCGTCGCCGAACGGGTTGCTGCCCGGCAGCACCGAGGTGCCCATCGGGACGCGGCCCATCGACTCGACGCCACCGGCGACGACGAGGTCGTAGGCGCCGGCGAGGACGCCCTGGGCGGCGAAGCTGATGGCCTGCTGGCTGCTGCCGCACTGCCGGTCGATCGTCACGCCGGGGACCGACTCGGGGAATCCGGCGCCCAGCAGCGCATTGCGCGCGATGTTGACGGCCTGGTCGCCGACCTGGGTGACGGCACCTGCGATGACGTCGTCGATCCGAACCGGGTCGACGCCCGTGCGGGCTACCAGTTCCCGCAGGCTGTGTGCCAGCAGGTCGGCGGGCAGCACGTCGTGCAGCGCGCCGCTGGCCTTGCCCTTGCCGATCGGGGTGCGCACAGCACCGACGATGACGGCGTCGCGACCTTGAACCATGGCTCCTCCTTGAGTCCGGAAGCTAGGTATCTCTAGCAGTACCCAGGTAAACATCTAGGTACACTAAAAGCAACCCAGACCGGGAGGTGATCTACGTGACATTTCTGCAGGGCGCGCTGGCGGATCGCGAGAAATGGTCGGCGGTCGGCGAATGCGCGATCGAGAAGACCATGGCGGTGGTCGGCACCAAGTCCGCGATGCTGATCATGCGCGAGGCGTATTACGGCACCACCCGGTTCGACGACTTCGCCCGGCGGGTCGGCATCACTAAGGCGGCCACCTCGGCGCGGCTGGCCGAACTCGTCGACCTCGGCTTGCTGGAGCGGCGGCCCTACCGCGAGCCCGGGCAGCGCGGCCGCGAGGAGTACGTGCTCACCGAGGCCGGCATCGATTTCATGCCGGTGGTCTGGGCGATGTTCGAGTGGGGCCGGCGCCATCTGCCGGGCCGCAACCGCCTGCAGCTCACGCACCTGGACTGCGGCGCCGAGGCGGGCGTCGAAATCCGGTGCGCCGAGGGGCATGTGGTGCCGCCGGGCGAGCTCGGCATGCGGCTGGCTAGGTCGCCGAAGGCTTGACGTGAGTTACGGCCCCGGTCACGGCGAGTATGGTGCGCGCGACCAGTTCGGGATCGTCGAGCATCGGAACGTGGTCGACGTCGGAAAGAATCTCGAACGTCGCACCGGGTAGGCGCTCGTGTGCAACTGCTCCGTATGTCGCGGCCGGAAGCAGCGTGTCCTTTTCGGACCAGGCGACGGTAATCGGGCACGGCAGCGGATCCAGCGCCCGGCCTGCCGCGAGCGTGCGGAGTTGTACGCCATTATCGGCGTGTCGGCGTACAGACACGCACGCTCGCGGGCCGTCATCGCTCCCTGAGTAAAGCGAGGAGGCGCCGGGCCGCGGCGACGCGGCGTACCGCCGGCCCGGACAGGGTGTCCAGCGCGCATTCGGGGTCGGCCGGCGGCCCCATGTGTCCGCAGCCGCGCGGGCAGTCGTCAATCGCGTCGGCCAGATCCGAGAAGGCGTTCAGCACGTCGTCGGGCTGGATGTGGGCCAATCCGAAGGAGCGGATTCCCGGGGTGTCGATCACCCAGCCCGACCCCTCCAGTGGGCCCCCCAAAGGGAAAGCCACCGACTGCGTCGAGGTGTGTCGCCCCCGGCCGATCTCCGTCACCTCGCCGACGGCCCGATCCGCTTCGGGCACAAGGCGATTCACCAGCGTTGACTTGCCGACGCCGGAATGCCCGAGCAGCACGGTGATCTTGCCGGCGAGCAGGTCGGCCACCGCCAGCAGGGGATCGTCGACGCCGGCGGCAACCACCGTCAGGTCGAGGTCGACGAACTGCTCGGCGAACGGCTCGGGCGGGGCGAGGTCGGTCTTGGTCAGGCACAGGATCGGGGTCAGGCCGCCGGCGTAGGCGGCGATCAGCGCGCGGTCGACCAGCCCGGTGCGCGGCGGCGGGTCGGCGAGCGCCACCACCATCAGCAGTTGATCGGCGTTGGCCACCACCACTCGCTCGGTGGGATCGGTGTCATCGGCGGTGCGCCGCAACACCGTTCGCCGCTCGCCGCGCCGCACGATGCGGGCCAGGGTGTCCGTGCGCCCGGAAAGGTCGCCGACCAGGTCGACGTCGTCGCCCACGACGATCGGCGTGCGGCCCAGCTCGCGCGCCCGCATGGCCGTGACCCGGTGATCGGGGTGGCCGCCCAGGACGCACCCCCAGCGTCCGCGGTCGACGCTGATGACCATGGCGGCCTCGGCGTCGGCGTGCTCCGGACGGGTCTTGGTACGCGGTCGCGAGCCCCTGCCGGAGCGGACCTTGACGTCGGACTCGTCGTAGTCGCCGGGCCTCAAACGCCGGGCTCCAGCATGTCGGCCCACAGCTTCGGAAACTCCGGCAACGTCTTGCTGGTGGAGCCGATGTCGTCCACCTGCAGCCCGGCGATCCGCAGCCCGACGATCGCGCCGGCCATCGCCATCCGATGGTCGGCATAGGCGCGCCAGGTCCCCGGGCGCAGCGGTTTCGCGGTGATCACCACGCCGTCGGGCGTCTCGGCGCAGTCGCCGCCCAGGCGGTTGATCTCGGCGCTCAGCGCGGCGAGCCGGTCGGTCTCGTGGCCGCGCAGATGGGCGATGCCGGACAGGCGTGACACCGATCCGGGGGTGGCCAGCGCGGCCAGCGCCGCCACCGACGGTGTCAGCTCCCCGACGGCGCGCAGGTCGACATCGAAGCCGGAGTAGCCGGCGTAGTCGGCCGACCCGCTCACCTCGAGGAACGAATCGGTTTGTGTCACAACGGCGTTCAGCTTGCCCAGGACGCTCAGGATGTTGTCGGCGGGTTGCACGCTGGTCGCCGGCCATCCGGTGATGCGCACCGTTCCGCCGCTGACCACGGCCGCCGCCAGGAACGGGACGGCGTTGGACAGATCGGGTTCGACTTCCCAGTGCCGGGCCGCGACGGCGCCGGCGCGCACCCGCCAGCGGTCAGGGACGGAGTCGTCGACCTCGACTCCGGCCTGCCGGAGCATCACGATCGTCATCGCGATGTGCGGCGCCGACGGCACCGCCGACCCGGTGTGTTGGACGGTGAGGCCTTCTTTGAACGACGGCGCGGACAACAGCAGCCCCGAAACGAACTGCGAGGACGCCGACGCGTCGATGGCCACGGTGCCGCCGGCGACCGACCCGCTGCCCTCGACCCGGAAGGGAAGGCCGGCGCCGTCGATGCGGACGCCGAGACCCCGCAGCGCATCCAGCAGCGGCGCGATGGGCCGGGCCCGGGCCTGCTCGTCGCCGTCGAACTCCACCACCGAATCGGCCAGCGCCGCCAGCGGCGGCACAAAACGCAAGACCGTGCCCGCCAGGCCGCAATCCACCCGGGCGGCGGGCGCCGGGCTGATCCGGCCGCTGACGGTCAGGTCGGAGCCGGGCCCGTCGACGCGCAGGCCCAGGGTGCGCAGCGCTCCGATCATCAGGTCGGTGTCGCGGCTGCGCAGCGCCCCGCTGATGGTGGAAGCGCCGTGCCCCTGCGCGGCCGCCAGCCCCGCCAGCACCAACGCCCGGTTGGTCTGCGACTTCGAGCCCGGAACGGTCACGGTCGCGTGCACCGGTGCGGTCGCGTGTGGGGCCGTCCACGTCGTCACCGGTACATCATTGCCTGTTACCGCGTTCTGCCACCATGGGTGGTATGTGCGGACGTTTTGCGGTGACGACAGACCCCGCCAAGCTGGCCGAGAAGATCAAGGCGATCGACGAGGCGACCGGGACCGCGCCCAATGCCCCGGCGCCCAACTACAACGTGGCCCCGACCACGACCATCGCCACCGTGGTCACCCGGCACGCCGAGCCCGAGGACGACCCCACCCGGCGCGTCCGGCTCATGCGTTGGGGTCTGATCCCGCCGTGGGCCAAGGCCGGCCCCGACGGGGCGCCCGAGGGCAAGGGCCCGCTGCTCATCAACGCCCGGGCCGACAAGGTCACCAGCTCGCCCGCCTTCCGATCGAGCGCCAAGTCGAAGCGTTGCCTGATCCCGATGGACGGCTACTACGAATGGCGCGTCAATGCCGACGGCACCGACAAAAGGTCCCGCAAGACGCCGTTCTTCATGTACCGCGAGGACGGCGAGCCGCTGTTCATGGCGGGCCTGTGGTCGGTCTGGAAGCCCGCCAAAGACGCTCCGCCGCTGCTGAGTTGCACGATCATCACCACCGACGCGCCTGGGGAACTCGCTGAGATCCACGACCGGATGCCGCTGGTGGTGCCCGAACGCGACTGGGACCGCTGGCTGAACCCCGACGCCCCGGTTGACGAGGAGCTGCTCACCCGCGCGCCCGACGTGCGTGCCGTCCGCATGCGGGAGGTGTCGACATTGGTCAACAGCGTGCGCAACAACGGCCCGGAGCTGCTCGAGCCTGTCGAGCAGCAATCAGAGCAGATGAAGCTGCTATAGCGCCGCCCGCTTGCGGTGTTGTGCCTAGCGCTAGCTGTCGAGCAACCGCAATGCGCCTTCTCGGAGGCCGTCGACGGGATTGGTTCCCCGGGGGCCCTTCTCCGGATCGCGCCACCAGGCCAGACTTTGGAAAGTGTCTCCACTCACATCGCGGCGGAACTCCCGGACTCGCATGGTGTCACAATCCGGCCATCGAACACGCCGATTAGAGGCCATTGAAACATAAGTGACACAAGTGATTTGAAATCTGAGGGCAGTTGTCGGCGTGAGACAACGCCTTTATGGTTTGGCGACGAATCATTCCCTGCCGGCGCGACCTAATATGCGGGGTGTGACTCACTCGTACACCTACACATTCGAAGACATCCGCGATCGCCCTGTCGCGGTGATCGGGGCGGGAACGCTGGGCCGCCGCGTCGCATTGATGTTCGCCAGCCGTGGCGGAACCGTGCGGATCCATGCCCGGCGCCCCGAACAGCTTGCCGGCGCGACTCAGTACGTGACACAGGACCTGCCAAGAGTGCTGCAGGGCAGAGATTTTGGCGAAGTTGGGGTCGCGGTCGGAACCAGTTCGCTCGAAGAGGCGCTGGACGACGCCTGGCTCGTCGTCGAATCCGTCCCGGAGAAGCTCGAGATCAAGATTCCCCTGTGGGGCCAGATCGACCAAGCGGCGCCGCCGGACACGATTTTCGCGACCAACTCGTCGTCGTATCCGTCACGCCTGATGGCCGAAAAAGTGCGCGACAAAACCCGCCTGTGCAACATGCACTTCTACATGCCACCGGAGGTCAACGCGGTCGACCTGATGTCCGACGGTGAGACCGACCGCGGCCTGCTGGACACGCTGCTGGCGGTGCTGCCCGAGTTCGGCGTCCACCCGTTTGAGGCCCGCAAGGAGTCCACCGGCTTCATCTTCAACCGCATCTGGGCGGCCATCAAGCGCGAGTCGCTGGCCGTGGTTGCCGAGGGCGTCGCCCGTCCGGAGGACGTGGACGGAATGTTCAAGGTCAACTGGGGAGTGCCGGCGGGGCCGTTCCAGATGATGGACCTGGTGGGACTCGACGTCGTGCTCGACATCGAAAACCACTACGCCGAAGAGTTCCCGCACCTACCCAAGCAGGTGCGCGAGTTATTGCAGAGCTACGTCGATGCCGGCAAGCTCGGCGTCAAGACCGGCGAGGGCTTCTACAGCTACGGTGCCGGCACGCGGGCGTAACGCCACGGCGAGAAGCGGCACGGGTTTTCGCCGTGGCGTTACGCCCGTCGGGCGAGGTACGCGAGCGCAAGTTGGGCGGCATTGGCGCCGCACATGCCGTGCACGCCGGGGCCGGGCGGGGTGGCGGCCGAACAGATGTACATCCCCGGCACTCCAATGTTATAGGGCGACAGCGTGATTCGCGGCCCGAACGCCACCTGGCGAATGTCCTTGGCGCCGGTCAGGATGTCGCCCCCGGCGAAGTTTGCGTTGTAGGTTTCCATCTGAGTCGTCGAGCGGACTTGGTATCCGATGATGCGCTCACGGAAACCAGGGGCGAACCGCTCGATCTGGGCGACGATCGCTTCGGTCGCATCGCCGGCGTAGCCATTGGGCACGTGCGCGTAGCTCCATACCGGATGCGTATCGCCCACCGAGCGTTGCGGATCGGCCAGATACTGCTGACCGATCAGCACGAACGGCCGCTCCGGCATGCGGCCGGCGTGGATGTCGCGCTCGGTCGCGGCAACTTCGGCATAGGTTCCGGCCAAGTGCACCGTGCTGGCCCGGCGAGCGTCGGGGTTGGTCCAGGGCACGCCACCCTCGACGGCGAAGTCGACTTTGAAGGCGCCGGGGCCACGCCGAAACTTGGTGTACGCGCGTGAGATTCGGCGCGGAAGGCGGTCGTCGAGGATAGCGGCGACCGCGCTCGGCGCCAGATCGAAGATGGTGACGTCCGCAGGCGGCAGCTGCGACGCCGTCTTAACCCGGACACCGGTCTCGATCTTGCCGCCCAGGTCACCCAGCAACCCCACCATCGCGTTGGTGATCGACTGCGATCCGCCCTCGGCGACCGCCCAGCCGTGCCGGTGGCCGGCGGCGATGATGCCCATCCCGATAGCGGAGGTCATCGGGTAGTGCAGCGGCCGGAAGGCATGGGCAGCAACGCCTCCGAATAATGCCCGCCCCTCCTCGGTGCGGAACAGCCGGGCGAGCGTGGACCCGGGAAGCACGGTGGGCGCACCGAAGCGCGCCAACATCAGCGGGTGATGCGGGAACCGCAGCAGCGGCCCCATGATGTCCTCGCTCAACGCGTCGAACCGGGCGGCCGGGTAGCCGAACGCGAGCCGCCATCGCGACCCGTCGCGACCGAGACCCGCCGCGGTCTGCTCCACCGAGCGGTGCAGTACGCCGGCGCCGCCACTGTCGAGGGGATGCACACAATCGATCTCCGGCCAGCGCCACGTCAGCCCGTACCGCTGCAGGTCGAAGCGGCTCAGGAACGGCGAGCCGACGGCCATCGGGTGGATGGCCGAGCAGTGGTCATGCAGCAGGCCGGGGATGATTCCTTCGCTGCTGCGGGCACCGCCGCCCACCTCGTCCGCGGCTTCGACCACGGTGACCTGCACGCCTTCGGCGGCCAGGGAGAGGGCGGCGGCGAGCCCGTTGGGCCCGCCGCCCACCACCAGCGCGGTGCTCATGCCAACGCTCCGTGACCGTGCCGTTGGTCGTTCGGAGCATCGTCCGGCGAGGCTCCGCGCAGCGACCAGCTGACCTGCGTGGGGATGGGGCCATTGGGCAGCCAGGGTTGTTCGGCGACCGCGTCGGCCACCTTCCAGGTCCCGCGCTCGACCACCCCGAGCGCGGCGTCGATCAACTGATAATGCTGAACGCCGCTGCCGAAGGCCTCCGACTCCACCCAGGCGATCACGCACTCGCCCGGCTCGAATCGGGCTTCGTCCTGCACGGCGCGGATCATGTCTGCATCGTGCAGGTGACCGTCGCCGAAGTTGAACCCGATCAGGGAATTGCACACGAACTCACCCTCCCGCACGGTGCGCGTGTCGATGTCGGGCAGGTGGGTTAACAGCAGCGAGAGCAATCCACGGCCTTGGCTGTGCATGCTTCGCCACGCTGTCGTCTTCTGCAGGGTGACCTCCGCCCATTTCGGCTCGTAGCCGGCCGCAACGAACTGATCGATCTGGTTGGCCGCCGAGCGGGTGACCTTGTTCAGCTTCTGCTCGGCACCGGGCGCGAAGGTCCATAACGCCGAGGCCCAGTTGCCCGCGTACTGCCGCATCGACGGCAGGAAGGACACCTTATCGGGTCGCAGATTGCCCAGGATCGGGTAGAACAGCAGACCCGCGGCGATGACGAGGGCCAGCCACGGTGGCGACATGTTCCAGGGCGCATATCCGTTCGCGTTCGGGAAGCCGAGGAACAAGAAGATCGTGGTGTAGGCGAAGACCACATTCCATTCCAGTGGCACCGCGAGCGGGAAGGTCGAGATGATGAACAGGTGGAAGCCCACCATGAACAGCGCCGCAAGCAGCGTCACCCACTTGTTCGTGGAGAAGAACAGGACTAGGGGAGCGATGATCTCGACCGTGGTGCCATTGACGTGAGCCATGATGTCCGCCAGCCGCGACGGCCGCATGTCGCGCCCGAAGTCGCGGTAGTGCGCGCGCCGCACCCATTTGGGCGCGAAAATCGTGTTGCTCACCATCGGCGGGATGACGTTGGAGAAGTGCTTACCGAATTTGGAGAAGCCGGCGCCGACCCACACCACCACGATCAGCATCTTCATCGCGATGATCATGTCAACGAACGGCAGCACGGCGAAGAAGAACATCGCCGGCAGGTACTGCTCGCCACGGGCGCCGAGAAAGATGGTCTTGTCCCGTAGGCCGATCAGCACCAGCAGCGCGATCGGCGCGACCAGCAGAGCCGGGTTCACCAGGCCGGATGTGTTGCCCGGCACCGCCTTTGAGAGCGAGTCGCTGTGCACACCGGGTGACAGCAGCGGGACGGCCAAGCTCACCAGTAGTGCCAGGTAGACCGCAATGTCGAACCACGTGCGCCGGTCGCCGCGGGTGAACGGCATCCACTTCCACGGCCGCAGCCGGATGGTTCCCGGTCGGGCCCAGAACAGGATGCCGCCGGTCATCGGCTTGACCTTGCCGGCCAGCGGCCCCCACGAGCCGGCCACGCCAATGGCCTCGAGCAGCACGGTCCACAGGATGACCTTCTGGAAGACGATCGGTTGGTTCCACCATTGCGTCACGTGCCAGAAGGCGGGCAGCCCCGACGTCGCCGTCGCGACGGTGATGCCGCCGATCGCGAAGAACACGACCAGCTTCACGATGTAGATAGTGTGGATCATCCGCGGCGAGCCGAAGCCATTTTCGGCCCAATCGGTGGCGAGGATCCGCATCCGCTCCATCAGCGGCTTCCTCAGGAAGGTGTCCGGATCAACATCCGGAAGGTACGGCTTGGTGAATCCCATTCGAGTGGCTCCTTTGACAGTTATTTGCCGAGAGTGGCGCCCACATTAGGAAGTGTGCGCTCTTTGAGACAGTTGCGGATCAACAAAACCGCGAGGCGGTCTTATCGCCGGACGACAACCGCGTCTAACGTCATTGGGGTGAAGAAACCGCAGCTCGACACGGGCGTCGGGGTGAACAGTTACGTCGCCGAGATCGCCGACCGGTTGCATCATCGGGCGGCCGACGCGTCGTCCGTCATTCGTCGCGCCCTCGAGGAGCAGATCCCGGAGCTGCGTGGCGACGCGGCGCTGGTTGAGTTGCTGGGGACCAGCGTCGAGGGCAACGTGGACACGCTCTTGCACGCGTTGCGCTACGACATCGCGGTCGAGCGCGTCGAGGCGCCCACCGCGGCGCTGGAGTACGCGCGCAGATTGGCGCAGCACGGGGTGCCGGTCAATGCGCTGGTTCGCGCCTATCGGCTCGGTCAACGCCGGATGAACGAGCTGGTTTTCGCCGAACTGCGGGAAATCGACATCCCGGAACCGGTGAGAGTGGCGGTAATCGAGGCCATCACCGGCACGATGTTCGAGTACATCGACTGGATGTCACAGCAAGTCGTCGCCGTCTATGAAGACGAACGCGAACGATGGCTGGAGAACCAGAACAGTCTTCGCAGCCTGCGGGTGCGAGAGATTCTGGCTGCCGACAAGGCCGTCGATGTAGATGCAGTAACCACGTCGATCCGCTATCCGCTGCGGTGGCATCACCTGGCGCTGGTCATCTGGTACCCCGGCGCCGAAGGCGACGAACTTGCCCGGCTGCAGCGGTTCGCCCGAGATCTGGGCGAAACCGCCGGTGCCGCCGCCAGCCCGTTGTTCGTTGCTGCCGACCAAAGCTGCGCGTGGGCGTGGCTGCCGTGGCGTTCCGCGGTGGCCGATGTCGTTGCAGGGGTGCGCCGGTTCGTGCAGACGCGACCCGACCCACCGAGTGTGGCAATCGGGACGATGGCCGCGGGCGTCGAAGGTTTTCGCCGCTCACACCGCGAGGCAGAGGAGGCACGCGGCGTCGCGATCCTCCGGAAGCGGCCCAATTCGTCGGCGCCGACGGTGATCGCCGCCGATGATCCGGGGTTGTCCGTAGTGGCGCGCCTCGGCGGCGACGTCGCCGGCACCCGCGACTGGGTGGCGGCCGTGCTGGGCAATCTTGCCGGCGACAACGAGAACGACGCGCGGCTGCGCGAGACGGTGCGGGTGTATTTGGCCTGCGGCGGCAGCTACAAGTTGGCCGCCGAGGAGCTGAACCTGCACTTCAACTCGGTGAAGTACCGCGTGGGCCGCGCTGTCGCCCGGCGCGGTCGGGAGATCGGCAGCGACCGGCTCGAGGTCGAACTGGCGTTGCTTGCCTGTCACTGGTACGGCACCGCGGTGCTGCAGTCGAAGTGACCGGGATTATGCGGCGGCGGGCCGCAGGTTGCGAGCCGTCGCGGCCGGCCGGTTGGTCCCGAGAATGACGTGGGCGGCGGTGATGATCGCCGGGACGAGGACCGGGGCCAGGACCACCAGGAGGATGAAGAGGGGCAGGAACATGGTTTCACCTACGTTTCTCCGCGTCGCGGAATCATCGGAATAAGTTGTGGCACTTTATGTTTCAGCTGGATTGCTGATAACGCGGCGTTGCGTTCGTCGAGAAACTTAACAGCGCTAGCACTGCCGCGGCGATGTCGCCAGACGATCAACTTGCGACGCGCCTTTGTCTTCCAGCGACAAAAGGGTCGCGCCATACATCAGCGGTTTGAGCCCGACATCGTTCGCGGTAACTGTGCGCGTTGCAGAATTGTGTCGCTTCGGGCATTTTGTTTAGGGCCGCGATGGCGAATCATATTGCCATGACAACTAGCGACAACCCCGTTTTTGAAGGTCCGCTGCGCCAGCTTGCTCGCAGCGCGTGGCAGTTGCTTCTGTTCATCGGTGTCCTAGCGGTGGCACTGGGTGTCATCGTGCTGGCCTGGCCGGGCAAGACGCTATTCGTGGCGGGTGTCCTGTTCGGCATCTACCTGGTGGTTTCCGGAATCGGCTATGTGTTTGCCGCGTTCGGCGCGCACGCCGGTGCCGCGATGAGAGTGTTGACGTTCATCACCGGCATCGTGTCGCTGGTTCTGGGATTCTTCTGCTTCCGCGACAAATTCGAGGCGGTCACGCTTTTGGCCATCTGGATCGGCGTCAGCTGGCTGTTCCGCGGGATGACCCTGCTCGCCGCGGCGTTATCCCTGGACCACATGCCGGGGCGCGGCTGGCAGGTGCTGTCCGGGCTGATCATCGTGGTCGGCGGCGCCGTGCTGATCGTCTCGCCGCTTGACTCGATCGCGGTCCTGACCCTGGTCGCCGGCTGCTGGCTGATCGCCATCGGCATCGTCGACGTGATCACCGCGCTCCAGGTTCGCAGCCGGGCGAAACACGCGACGGGATCTGTCGGGGCCGCCTAAGGCAGTCGCCGCTCGACCTCGAACGCCAGGCACAGCTCTGCGAGATCCCTTGGCCGCGAGAGCGATCGGCCGGTCAATTCCTCGATGCGGCGCAGCCGGTGCCGCACGGTATTGGGATGGCAAAAGATCTTCCCCGCAGTCTCGTTGGTGGAGCCGCCCGCCTCTACCCAAGCCCGAAACGTATTGAGCAGCACCGTGCGCTCCTCGGCTGGCAGTGCGTCGAGTGGCCCTAATACTGACGACCTGATCTTCCCCATGGCCTCCGGGGCGCTGACCGCCGCGATAGCAAGGGGAGTGTCGTCGAAAACAGCAACGAGTGACTCGGTCAACGGTTTTCCGGTGACCGCCAGCCGCGCGAATCGCAGCGCGTCACTGGTTTCGGTCAGCCCCTGGAACGGCGGACTGATGCCGACTCGAGCAGTGGCGACCTGGCGGAGTACCTCGACAAGAGCGGCGAGGGCCGCTTGCACCGGGGAGTCTCTCAGGTGGACGATGCCGACCTGTAAGTCAGGCAGTAGCCGCCACGCGGACCGAATGTCGCGGACGGACAGCTTGTTTTCGATTTTCGGTAATCCCAGCTTCCCGATCGCGCGCAGCTCCGCGGCCACGACGACGTACGGTCCCGAGGTCGGTAGCCGCAACAGGTCAGCCGCCTCCCAGAGACTTTGCGAGTCGGTGATCCGCCGCGACAGCAGCGCTTCTACCAGCGCCGATCGCTCTTCTTCCTGCTCGAGAATCTGCAGGGTCAGCTGGTGGCGATAGGAGCTGGCCATCGCTTGGGTGAAGGTGTCCTGAGCGAAGAAGACGCGTGCCGTGGCATCCAGGATCGAGTCGGTGGGTATTGCCGCGGCGCGAGCGGTGGCGAGGGTCTCTTCCCACATGAATCGGAATCCGATCCGATAGGCGGTCATCACCGCCGGCAGCGGCACACCGGCGACCGCGCGCGCAGTCCCGGTGCGCTCGGCAGGCGACACGTCGACGTCGGCGCTGCCGGCGAGTGAGTCGAAGATGAAGGTCACGTTCGCGACACAACTTTCGGCTACTTCATCCTTCGTCACGACGGTGCCGTCACGGTACGCGTCGATCTCACGGCAAAGCAGATCCCCCATAGCTTTTCCCAGCCTCGGGGTGCGGGCCAGCATGAGCTTCCCCAGCCTGATCACGTGCGGATCGGGTGTCGTGCCGTGCCGAGCGGCGTCGGCCTGCGGTACCGCGCTCATATCCCGAAACCATAGGCTCGTTCGGTGTGGATGTGAACGGTCGGCCCAAGCCGGTCGGATCCGGTGACCTGCGCGGACATTGAATGCGCGCGGTGCTGGCCGTGGGACCGTGTCCCACCTGCGTCGCGCGCATGCTTCTGTTGTGATCAGGCACAGGGGCGGCCCGTCAATCGTGTGACCGGTGACATCGACGGCGGCACGAATTTCGGCGATGGTGGTGGTAGCGCCTCGTAGGCATGTCGCGTCAGCGATGCCCGACAACGTGAAGGGGGCGAGCTCCGGCAGTTGAGCAGACTGTCCACCGTAATTTGCAGAGGCGAGCCATGGACGAACTTGTAACCGCGGGAGAAGTTGCGGCGGGGCAACTGGATCCGTCACTGGACAACGCCCAGCTCTACACCGAATATCGCCGGCTCGCCGAAGAGCAGGCGGCGCTGCGACGACTTGCCATGCTCGTGGCCCGCGGGGTCGAACCGTCGGAGGTGTTCGACGCGGTCACAGACGAGATGCGCCGATGCATGAATGTGTTCACCGCCGGATTGTGGCGCTATGAGGAAAGCGGTGAGATCACGATGGTGGGCGCGGCTGCCCACCCTAGGGCCCTGGTGACGTGGCCGCTTGGCACTCGAACCCCGATCGAGGGCGAGACGATCGCAGCGATGGTGCAACGCACCGGCCGGCCCGCGCGGATGGACAGCTACAAGAACAGAGCGGGGCCACTCGCCGCCCGCGTGCGTGCGGTGGGCATCCACGCCGCGGTGGGCGCGCCGGTCATCGTCGATGGGCGTGTGTGGGGTCTGGTGGCCGTCGGTTCGATTGACGACGGGCCCATGCCCGCCGACACCGAGGTTCGTATCAGCGGCTTCGCCGAATTGATCGGCACCGCTCTGGTGGCCGGATACCGCGACGAGCAGAAGCGTCAAGTGCTCGATGACACCTCGCGGCGCCCGGCGTTGATCGACTCGCTACTTGAGGGCCGAGTTTTCGACGACTGCAGCTTGTCCGAGGTCGCCGGCCATCTTCGGCTGCCCAGGGACGGTCCTTTTGTGGTCATTGCCGCCGAGGTTCGGTCCGGGTGCACCGAGCCGCTGCCGCTCATTGAATCGAAGTTGCGCAGCCTCGATGTGTACTCGGCGTGGCGGCTGCTCCCCGATTGGCACGTCGGGATCGTGCACCTCACATCAGAGCGGCTATTCGACAAGGTTGTCGCTTTGTTGTCTCGGTCGGCAATCGACCGCGTGGGTGTGAGCGCGCGATTCAACGATCTGCGCGAGACGCCGCAGGCGCTGCATTTCGCCAAGGTGACGCTGCGGGGCCCGCGCGACCATGCCTCACCGGTCGCGGTGTTCGACGGAAGCATCTTGGCCACGGCCGCCCTCGCTGCCCCGGATGTGATGGTCAAGTCGGCCTGCGCTGCTTTGGACGCTTTCGCCGACCTTTCTGACGATGAGCGCGATGTCCTGTTCGAAACGTTTCGGGCGTGGCAGGAGACCGACGCCTCGGTGGCTGTGACCGCCGAACGACTGTCCTGTCACCCCAACACCGTGCGGTACCGGCTGCGCCGGATCGAGAAACGGACCGGACGATCACTTTCTCGCCCAAGGGATGTCGCGGAGTTATGTTTGGCGCTTGAGGTCCGTCGCCGCCTGATCTGATCGCGATGGGTCAGCCTGGATCGTGTTGACCGTTGGTGTTGTGCGGGTTCGCGTCAATCTCGGCTCGCGGCGACGGTGGTGTTGCGGGCGTTGTTGACGCGAACAAGCCGCACTGACCGAGGTTGTCGGCGACCATATCGACGCCGGCGCCGGCTCATTCGACGATTGATACGCCGGCGCGGAATTGACGGCCGGCACCGATCTGTCGCCCTGCAACGACTGCGGGCGTCGTGCTGCAACACAATGTCGATGGGCAAGGAGCAACACCATGAATGGCGTTCTGGTTCAGCAGTTATGGAAGGAAACGCTGGCGGTTGGTGTGTTGACCGCAATCTTGGGCGGCACGTTGCTGGCTTGGCCTGGTCCATCCATCCTTGTCGCCGCGACGTTGTTCGGTGTCTACCTGCTGCTCGGCGGGGTGACGGAACTGTTTTTGTCGTTCGCCTTGCACCGGTCGGCGGCGGTACGGGTCCTGCTGTTCAGCGCCGGCGCGGTTTCGGTGGTCTTGGCGATTGTGTCTTTTAGGCACTTCGGGGACGGCTACGCGATTTTGTTGCTGTCGCTGTGCATTGGAGTTGGCTTCACGTTTCTGGGCGTTTCCGAGGTCGCGGTCGCCGGCAGCCTTTGGGCGCTTCCCGGCCGGGGTTGGTACATCGTTCTCGGGCTGATCTGCGTCATCGCCGGCGTCGCTGTGCTTGTTTGGCCGTTCCATTCGATGGTTCTGCTCGCCGTCGTCACAGGCGCATGCCTGGTGCTGTTCGGCGTGGTTCAAATCGCACAGGCCTTCCAAATCCGCAAGAACGCCAAGGCCGCACGCCACACGGTCGACGCGGCCTCCGAGCAGCTGGCGGCGTGACACCGTGCCCGTGCACAAGCCGGACGCGCTCCCGCATACCCGGCGGCCATGCCAATATCCCTCTCACAGAGCGGGACTGGTCAGTGTGCAACAGCGAAGGGCGGCCCGCATCGGGAGATCAATCCTGCGCGCCCTGGGAGTCGCTTCCTTCACCGCGGCGATCGGCGCGGCAGTAGCCTTGCTTGCCCGTGCACCCGCGACCAGCAGCCCGGACGTCATCCCTGGCTATGCTTCTCCACCGACGACGGCCGACGTCCCGGCGCTGCCCTCCGTCGAGTCTGTCGCCGCCAAGGTGTTGTCCAGCGTGGTGATGCTGCAAACCAACATGCGCGCCGAATCCGAACAGGGTTCGGGCATCGTTCTGAGTCCTGATGGGCTGATCATGACGAACAACCATGTGGTGGCGGCCCTCGACGCCGGATCGCGCGAGTCCGCGACAACCGTGGCGACGTTTAACGACGGCCGTACCGCCCGCTTCGACGTGCTCGCCGCTGACACGGAGAGTGACATCGCAATTGTTCGGGCGCAGGGGATGTCGGGCCTCACTCCGATGTCGATCGGCTCCTCGACCGACCTTCGTGTCGGCCAGCCGGTGGTCGCGGTGGGATCTCCGCTGGGTCTGCAGAACACCGTCACCACCGGCATCATCAGCGCCCTGAACCGCCCAGTGTCGACGGTCGTCGACGGCGACAAAACGGCGGCATTCGAGGCCATCCAAACCGACGCCGCGCTCAACCCGGGCAACTCGGGCGGCGCACTCGTGGACCTGAACGGCCGGCTCATCGGGCTGAACTCGATGGCGGTGCTGCGCGGTTTCCACGACTCCGGTGATATGCAGAGTGGATCGATCGGGCTTGGCTTCGCCATTCCCGTCGATCACGCCGAGCGCATCGCCAACGAACTAATCGCCACCGGTCGAGCATCGCATGCCTGGTTGGGTGTGCAGGCGGAGGATGACCTGAACAACTACGGCGCAAGGGTTGTCCACGTGGTAAGCGATAGCCCCGCCGCCGCGGCCGGACTGTCTGCCGGTGACCTCGTGACGAGAGTCGACGGTCAACCAGTCGGCAGTGCCGACGCCCTGATCGCCGCCGTTGAGTCTAAGGCCCCCAGCACCCGCATGACCCTCGACATTGTCGGGGCTCCAGGCGACCACCGGACCGTCCAGGTTATACTCGGTAGCGAACAGGGTCGACGGTGATCGGCAGCAGGCAGCCAAAGGCGGGCTATGTGCAGCACGCGGGAACAACATGAATCGCCCCATTGAGATCCACGACTGGCCGTCCCTGACAGTGGATGAATGGACGGCCACGCGCGACACCTTGCACATGTGGACCCAGATCGTCGGCAAGATTCGCATGGTTCACATGCCGCTGTTCAATCACTGGTGGCAAGTGACGCTGTACGTGAGTCCACGGGGATTGACCACCGGCGCAATTCCATACCGGAATGCGGTGTTCGACATGGAATTCGACTTCGTCGGCGACGTACTCGAGATCCGGCATAGCGACGGGGGTAGGCGGGCCGTGCCGCTAACGGCCAAACCGGTCGCGGAGTTTTACCAAGAGACGCTCGCGGCTCTCGACAGTCTCGGCATCGATTCGGACATCATCGGCAAGCCCAACGAGGTTGAACCCGCTATCCCGTTCGGGCAGGACTATCAGCACGCTGACTACGATCCCGATGCCGCGCGCGCGTTCTGGCAGCAGCTGGTGCAGGCGCACCGTGTGATGACCCGCTTCCGGGCGGCGTTCGTCGGCAAGGCCAGCCCGGTCCAGTTTTTCTGGGGCGCTTTGGATTTGGCCTGCACACGATTTTCTGGCCGCGTCGCTCCGCTGCATCCGGGCGGACCCCCTAACTGCCCGGACTGGGTGATGATCGAGGGGTACTCACGCGAGCTCAGCAGCTGCGGCTTTTGGCCCGGGGGCGGCAAGGAGGGGGCGTTCTACTCCTACGCATACCCGCAGCCGCAGGGCTTCTCCGCCCACCGCGTTGAACCGGACACCACCTACTTCAGCGACGAGCAAGGGGAATTTCTGCTCCCCTATGAAGCAGTGCGCACCGCCGATGACCCCGACCGTGCGGTCGCCCGGTTCTTGCAGACCACCTACGAGGCGGCCGCCGAACTCGGGGACTGGGACCGCAGCGCACTTGAAGACGACCCGAACCGCCTGCTGCCGTTCCGCACGCGTCGCAGCTAGCGCCCGGACATGGCGTCGGTGGTTGATCACCTTGCGATCGCACCGTGCGCGGGCAGCGCGGAAGCCGACCTGGAGCATTGTTGCCCGCCACTATGACCAGCGCTCAGCGTTGTTGTCGGCGCCAATGATCCTGGTGCTCCGCCAGGAAACACTCGGGGAGTGACCAACGCTAGTTGCGTCGGATTGCTTTTCCGGCAAGCCCATTCGCAATGCCGTGCGCCTCGGTCCCGGCCCGCCGCTGGGCGACGTCGCACCGGCCGGTGACAACCACAGAGCACTTGTTTGTGCCAATACTTCAAGGAAATGAAAGGGAAGCAACATGAGCAGTAATACTCTGGCGGCGCCGATCGGGTCGACGGGCTCGGACATCAACGCGCACTTCCGCTCCGTGATGAACGACCTCGGACTGTCGCCCGAAGACACCGGAGGCACCGTAAGTTTCGCTGGCGAAGACCCGATCTTTCCGAGCGTCCATCGGCTCGGGGCCTGCATTGGCATTCCGATCATGGCCGGGGCCGCGGGAATCGCGGATATCTGGCGCCAGCGCAGCGGTCGCGGCCAGGACCTCAGCCTCGACCTTCGCAAGTCCATCCACGGCATCAACCCGATGTACAAGTTCATGCCCACGATCAACGGCTACCCGTATCAGCTGCCGTATTTCATTGGCAACCCGATGGGCTTCGATCTGTACCGGACCAAGGACGGCCGGTTCTTCCTGCCGACGGGTGCCTACCCGCGCCTGCTGAACAGCATGTGCACGTTCTTGAGGTGCTCGCCGGACAAAGAGAGCATCGCCGCCGCCGTATCCAAGTGGGACAGTATGGAACTCGACGAGGCCGCCGCCGAAAAGGAGCTCGTGTTCGCCGTCGTGCGCACGCCCGAAGAGTGGGCAAATCATCCGCAGGGCAAGCAACTTGCCGAAAAGCCGGTGGTGGAAATCGTCAAGATCGGTGACAGTGATCCCGAGCCGTTCACACCGGCGGCACGTCCGCTGTCGGGGCTGCGGGTGCTGTCCGCGACCCACGTGATCGCCGGCAACGTCATGTCACGCACGCTGGCCGAACACGGCGCCGAGGTGCTGCAGATCGCGCATCCCGAAGAGTTTGAGCACGAGGCCCTGATGCAGGACCCGTGCGCCGGGTTCACCTCGAATGCGTGGCTGGACCTCAACCAGCCCGACGCCCGTCAGAAGGCCTACGAACTGGCGGCCGGCGCGGATGTGTTCGTCGAAAGCTATCGCACCCGCAAAATCTCGAACCTCGGGCTGTCACCCGAGGAACTGGCCGCCCGCCGGCCGGGGATCGTCTACGCGTCGGCGCGCTGCTACACCTACGACGGGCCATGGGCCAACCGGGCGGGGTTCGACATGGAAGCCTTGTGTGTCACCGGGTTCACCACCCAAGAGGGCACCCCCGAGCAGCCCGCGTTCCCCCCGACCCACGTGATGAACGACTACATCGCCGGCTACCTCGGCGCGGCCGGCATCCAGGCCGCGCTGATCCGCCGGGCCAAAGAAGGCGGCAGCTACCACGTGCGCGTCAATCTGGCGCGCTGCGCGATGTGGTTCATGTCGCTGGGCACATTCGACAAGAACGCCCCAACCCCCACCGGCGAGCAACACCAAATCCTGGCCCCGGACACCATCACCGCGCAAACCCCCTACGGAGAACTCGTCCGACTCGCCCCACCCGTGAAATTCTCCGAAACCAAGCCGCGCTGGGACGACCCGGTACTCGTGGTGCGCGGGTCAAGCAAGCCGCAATGGAAGGACAGCTGACCCTTCGCGCCTGTGAGCTGGGCGCCGGGCATGGTAAGCGCGGGTGCGGTGTCAGGCGTTACACGATCGGCGCGTTGATGCTGTCCTCACCGACAGTGACGGCGAGCGATGCCGCCGCCATGATTCGAGTGGAGACACTTTGAGACGGGAGGCCGCGATGGTCGTCGGGGCGATGCAGTCCACCGTGGTGGTCGGTGTCGATGGGTCAGCCGCATCTGATGCCGCCATCCGCTGGGCAGCGCATGAGGCGGGGATGCGGGGGCTGCCGATCAATCTGATCAATGTGGTCGCGCCAACCATGCTGAGTTCGGCGATGGCCCCGAACGACACCATCACGCAGGCGCAGTTAGATCAGGCGCGTCAGATCATCGACCGAGCACGACACGTTGTCGACGAGTTGCCTGGCGAGAAGCCGCGGGACATCCACGCCGAGATCCGCTACGCCGGTGTGGTGCCCACGCTCGTCGATGCATCGAGCGATGCGCTAATGACCGTGGTCGGCAGAAGCGGGCGCGGCGCGTGGAGCCAAGACGTGCTCGGCTCGGTAACCTCGGGGCTGCTCCATCGCGCGCACTCTGTGGTAGCGGTCGCGCATGCGCCCGAACCGGCACACCGTGAGATCCGCGAAGACGCACCAATACACGTCGGCGTCGACGGTTCAGCTGCCTCCGAAGCGGCCGTGGCGCTAGCCTTCGACGAAGCCTTGCATCG
>NZ_JAOPWB010000089.1 GCF_025965855.1 Mycobacterium sp.
TGGCGCCAACCTCGCACGTCGCGAGATCAACGCGGCCTTCCGGGAAGTGCACCGTCAGGCTCCCGACATCGTAGTCACCGAGGAACCAGCGAGGCTGCTGTCGGCGTTCCTGCACGGGATCAAACGCCTGCCAGTCCGGTGGACTCCGCCGCAAACCTCACAATCATGAGGTGAGCTCTCCTCGACCCCAGACCTCATTTTCAGCATCAGAGGGTCCGACATGTGGGGGCTAGCCTCGATTTTTCGTGTAACTTGATGTGACACGGGCTTGAATTAGCGAAAGTGCCTGTCCTGTAAGGAATAATGGGACTTCTCTAGGGTCCAGGATTCCGGCGGGAAGGCACTTCGCAGGTGAAGAGTATCGCAGCGCGTGCACGGGTGAAAGTCTCTGCGGACGGGGCGGGTGTCGTGTCGCACGCCGGGATGGGGATGCTGCGGGAATTGGCCGATGCAACCGAGCTATCGGCGCAGGTCACTGCCGTACTGGCCGATACCTACCGCGGGCCCTGGACGTATGCGCCGGGTGACGTGTTCGCCGATCTGGCCGCCGCGGTCGCCGATGGGGCGGACCGCATCGATGGTGTCGGACAGGCCTGCGGCGATCGCGAACACGCCTTCGGCTTGGCCGCCTCGACGACCACGATGTGGCGCCTGGTCGACGAGCGGATCGACGCCAGGCATCTGCCCGGTATCCGCGCCGCGCGTGCCCACGCCCGCGCCCGCGCGTGGGCCGCCGGGGCAGCCCCGGCTGACGGGCAATGGCTGCACTTGGATGTCGATGCCACCCTGACCATCGATCACTCCGATGACAAGGAGCAGGCCGCCCCGACCTGGAAGAAGACCTTCGGGCATCATCCGCTGCTGGTGTTCCTGGACCGCCCCGAGATGGCCGGTGGCGAAGCACTGGCCGGGCTGTTGCGCCCGGTAACGCTGGCTCCAACACCGCCGCCGACCACGTCACCGTCCTGGGGTGGGCGCTGGCCGCATTGCCTGCCGCCTACCGACCCAACCCCAACGATCCCGGCGCACAACAGGTCCTGGTGCGCTGCGATTCCGCCGGTGCCACCCACACCTTCGCCCAGGCGTGCCGAGCGGGCGGGGTGGGATTCTCCTTCGGCTACGGCGTCGATGCCCGCGTGCAGGCCGCGGTGGAGATCCTCAACACCACCCAGTGCTGGTATCCGGCGATCGAGTCCGGCGGCGGTATCCGTGAGGGCGCCTGGGTCGCCGAGGGCACCTCGCTGGTCGACATGAGCAGCTGGCCGGCCGGGACCCGGTTGATCCTGCGCAAGGAACGGCCTCATCCCGGCGCGCAACTGCGGTTCACCGACGCCGACGGACTGCGCGTCACCGCCTTCATCACCGACACCGCACCCGGTGTCGTGCCCGGTCAACTCGGCGGCCTGGAACTGCGCCACCGTCAACACGCCCGGGTCGAGGACCGGATCCGCCAAGCCAAGGCCACCGGACTACGCAACCTGCCCTGTCACCGCGCCGAAGCGAACGCCGCCTGGCTGGAAATCATTCTGGCGGCAACCGATCTCGTCGCGTGGTCCAAACTGATCGGTTTCACCGACCATCCCGATCTCGCGGCCTGTGAGATCGGCACCTTCCCTTACCGGGTCCTGCACGTCGCCGCCCGAATCACCCGAGGCGCCCGCCAAATCCGACTACGGATCGACATCACCTGGCGATGGGCCACCGCCATTTCTCAAGCATGGCAACGACTTCGAGCCGCCTTCCCCTGACCGGCCAGACCACCATCCAACCGACCCGAGGAACCCACCGGCCCCGGAAAGCCCGCACGCCAAGCGACACCGGCAGCCCTGTCATACCCATCCGGCACAATCAATCCGACAAGCAGGCCAGCACCAGCTCCACCCGAGCCGACCAGCCCGCACGAAAAATCGAGGCTAGGACATCTGTCGTCATCCCCCGTAACAACGTGCGTGGATGGGTCAATCTCGGACCGGGACCGGCTCGCCTGCTGTTCACCTTCGTGCCCGGCGGAATCGACGAGCTCTTCCCACTCATCGGTCAAACGTCACCCGACCGCTGGCTCGAACTGGGCCAGCAACACGACACCTGGTCCGTCGGAAATCCCATGGATGCCCATTGAAGCAACTGAAGGGATTTCGGAAACGGACACGCTTCAACCTGGCTGCAGGCTCAAAGGAGGGCGGGCAGCTTCTCGCCGCGCAATGGCAGCGAGGGCGGGACGGCGACGAATAATGCGCGGCGATTCCCCGTTGTACAGAGCATGACTACGGAACGCTGGCAGATCGGCGATGTCGCCATCACCAAGGTCGTCGAGTTGGAGTTCTGGGCACCTCTGGACTTTCTCGCCCAGTTGCTTCCAGCGTCCACGCGCGGCGAGGTCGAGGCGCTGGACTGGCTGTCCCCCGATTACCTGCGTGACGGCCAATTCCACATCGGTGTGTTCTCGTTCCTCATCGACACACCGTCACGCAAGTTGGTCGTCGATACCGGTGTCGGGAACTCCAAGTCACGCACCTCGGAAACATGGAATATGTTGGACACCGACTACCTGACGAACTTTCAGGAGGTCTGGGACCCTGCCGACGTCGAGGGGGTCATCTGCACGCACCTGCACGTCGACCACGTCGGCTGGAACACGCATCTCGTTGACGGACAGTGGGTTCCGACTTTCGGCAACGCCGCCTACTACATGATCGAGCGCGAGTACGACCATTGGAAGGGGTTGGCCGACAACAACGACGACGTGGACCCGTTCCTCAAGGCGGCCGCTACGTTTGACGACTCGGTCAGACCGATTGTCGATGCGGGGCTCGCCAAGTTCGTCGAACCGGATGCGGCGATCACACCAGAGGTCACGCTCATTCCGTCGCACGGCCACACCCCGGGACACATTTCAGTGCTGGTCGAATCCAAGGGTGAGAGTGCGGTGATCACCGGGGACCTCATGCACATGCCCTGCCAGATGGGCCGACCGGAATGGTCGAGCGCTTATGACACCGACCAAGCCGCAGCGGCGGCCACCCGCCGGAAATTCCTAGAGCGCTTCGCAGACACCCCGACGACGGTGATCGGCACCCACTTCGGCACACCCACTGCGTGTCGTGTTCAGCGCGACGGCACCGCGTTCGGCCTATCGCCAATCTTCTGTCCGTGAGGGTACGCGCCGCGTCGGCGCCGTGATAGCAAGGGGCGGCGGCCTGGGTCGACTGCGCAATGCGGCCCCAGCGGGTTCGGTCGCTAGGGAGCGGCCGGGTGGGTAGTCGCGGTCACTGACATCGGTCGCAGCGCCAGGGCACAGCCGTCCCACCGCGCCCGCCATTGTCGTGGTTACGAGTTACGCTCCACTGCAACCGTTTTCGGGTAAAGCCGTTGCTGGGCGCGCCGACACAGAACCCATATGCGGGTTTTGGCGCTAACCGTGCAGTGTGGGGCGGCGGGCGATGACGTCGGCGTTGATCCCGAGTTGCATGGCGACCATTCCGCGCGTCAAGGGCCTCTTCAGGGCTGCCGAAATGGGTGACCAACGCCTCCCAATTCGATGCCAATCGGCGGCTGACCGCGGCTGCACTTGCTGCGGCTGAGGCATATTCGGCGGCGGCGAAACCACCTGCGGTGCGGCGGTACAACCCCAGCACGCCCATCGGTCGCTGCGCCTCCGGTATGGGAAGCGCGAACACCGCGTGCACGTCGCCCATTGCGATCATCCCAATCCCACCCATCGGATCCACTAAGCCCCCCCGAGGCGGATGGCGCTGCCGGTGCTGTCGCTACCTATCTTCGGAGTCATGCACCATGTCGCGATACCTGCGGACCAGTGTGTTCGCTCCGTTGCCAGGGAAAGAACCCGGGATGTCGACCTCGGTGGCAGCCCTTCTCATGTCCCTGGACCGCACGACCGAAACGAGCCACAGGACGTCCTGGTGACGACATCCTGCATTCGCCCGAGCCTTCACGTGTTCCTACTGCGGGACGAACCGGCATCGGGTGAGACAGACTTCCGATCCTTCCGGCACGGAACGAACCCCGGTGCATGGCTGTTTCGGATCATGTCCAACACGTGGATCAACGCGTATCACAAGATCCGGCGGTGTCCGCCGGTCACTGATGGACAGCTGACCAACTGTGATCGGCACGCGTCGACTGGGCTGCGCCCTGCGGAAATAGAGACGCCGGAGGCGTGGCCCGACAACGAAATAACGGAACTGCTGGAGATCCTCCCAGATCACCGTCGAATCGTCGTCTGCTACGCCGACATCGGACGTTTCCGATTCAAGGCGATCGCCGAGATCACGGATATCCCGACTGGGACCGTGATGCCACGGCTACATCGGGCACGGCGGCAACTGCGAACCCTGCTCGCCGATGTCGCCCGCCACCGCGGACCCGCCCGTGGACCGGCCCAGGGCGAGGCCGTTGATCTGTCGAAACCATCTCGGGCGCTTGGAGAGAGACAATGATCATCGAAGACAGCGTCACCATCGTCACCGGCGCCGGATCAGGAATCGGCCGCGCGCTGGCGGAGTCGTTCGCTGCGGCTGGAGCGCGAGTGATAGTCGGCGACATCGACGCAGCGGCTGCCGAGGCCACGACCGCGCGGATCACCGGCCGCAGTCAGGCTGCGGTCGCTTGTCCGGCCGACGCCAGCACCGACACCGGTATCCTCTCGCTGGTCGACTCCGCTACAACCGAATTCGGGCCGGTCGATATCTACGTCGCCAACGCCGGCGTCGCCGGACCAGCGGGGTTGCAGGCATCCGACCTGGATTGGGACCATGTCCTCAATGTGAACCTAAGGGCGCACATCCGCGCCGCGACGTTGTTGGTGCCGGGCTGGCAGGAACGTGGCGGCGGCTACTTCGTCAGCACGGCGTCGGCCGCCGGTCTACTCACCCAGATCGGTGCCGCGGCGTATGCGGTGAGCAAGCACGCCGCCGTCGGCTTCGCCGAATGGCTGGCAATCAGCTATGGCGACGACGGAATCGGTGTCAGCTGTGTGTGCCCGATGGGTGTCAACACCGCACTGTTGAACACCGCCCGCGAATCGTCTGATACCGGTTGGCAACTGGCTATCAGTGCCATCATCAACGCGGCGCCGGTAATCGAACCAGAACTGGTAGCAGACATCACCGTGGACGCCGTGCGGGCAGGTAGGTTTCTGGTGCTGCCGCATCCCGAGGCGTTGGACATGTTCCGCCAGAAGGGCGCCGACTACGAACAATGGGTCACTGGAATGCGGCGCTATCAACGGTCACTTGCCCAACGCAGTTAGTTAGCCTCGATTTTTCGTGACGCGCGGGTCGCATCGGCCCTGTAATGCACGGAAGTGCCTGTCCTACTTGAGAAACTTGGCTTCTCTAAGCTCCAGGTTCTGCAAGGGGAAGGCACTCCGTAGGTGAAGGGTATCGCGGGTGGTCGTGGTGTTCGTGTTGGGGCTGGCAGCGAGTCGCTGATCTCGTCGGCTGGTGGATCGATGCTGCTGGCGACCGCGGCGGCCAGTGGTCTGGCGGTGGGGTTGTCGCGTGGTCTCGCTTCGTGGCGGCCGGCTCAGGCGGTGCATGATCCTGGTAAGACAGTGTTGGATCTGGCGGTCGCGATCGCGCTGGGCGGGGACTGTTCGGCCGACGTCGCGGTGCTGCGGGCTCAGCCGGAATTGTTCGGCGGTGTGGCTTCCGACCCGACGATCAGCCGGCTGATCGACGCCTTGGGCGATGACTCGGCTGCGGCGATTGCGGCGATCCGCGGGGCTCGTGCCGCCGCGCGTGCCAAGGTCTGGGGCCACCGCTCACCCCTGCCGGCGACGGGACCAGTCGTGGTCGATCTGGACGCCACGCTGGTCGGCGCGCATTCGGAGAAGGAGGGCGCGACACCGAACTTCAAGCGCGGGTTTGGGTTTCATCCGATCTTGGCGTTCGTCGACCACGGTGCCGGTGGCACCGGGGAGCCGTTGGCGGCGATGCTGCGCCCAGGCAAGGCCACAGCCAACGACGCCGCCGACCAGATCGCGGTCCTTGATGCCGCGCTGGCCCAGCTGCCTGAGCAGGTCCGGTCACAGGTGCTGGTGCGCGGCGACACCGGTTCGGGAGTGCACGGGTTTGTCTGGCACGTGCACAACCTGGGCTTGCAGTACTCGGTGGGTATCTACGGGCGCCAACCCGTGCAGGACGCGCTGCAAGTGCTGCCCCAGCAAGCCTGGCGGGCGGCCCTCGATGCCGACGGCCACCCACGTCAGGGCGCCCAAGTCGCCGAGCTGACCCGGTGGCTGCCGGCCACGTTCACCGGCTGGCCGCCCGGGATGCGCATCATCGCCCGCTGGGAACGTCCCCACCCCGGCGCCCAGTTGCGCATCACCGACCACCAGGGCTGGCGCATCACCGTATTCGCTACCAACACCGCCGGCGCACGACTGGCAGACCTGGAGCTGCGCCACCGGCTGCGGGCACGCGCCGAGGACCGCATCCGCGGGCTCAAGGACACCGGGATGACCAACCTGCCGCTGCAGGCGTTCACCAAAAACCAGATCTGGCTCGAACTGGTCCAACTCGCGGCCGAACTGCTCACCTGGACACAGCTGCTGGCCTGGCACGACCAGCCCGCCCGAACCTGGGAACCCAAACGCCTCCGGCTGCGGCTACTGGCGGTGGCCGGGCGGATCATCACCACCGGCCGCCAACGAATCCTGCGCCTATCGCAACGATGGCCCTGGACCGAGCTGATCACCGCCGGCTACCAACGCCTGGCCGCCGTCACCTAACCCCGCACTCCCACCCCACCGACCAGGAGTCACAGGAGAACCGGCGACACAGCGCCGGCAACCGCGCACGCCCAAACACCCCGACACGACAGCAAGCCCGAAACAATCGATGCCGACCTCCCTCACGAAAGATCGAGGCTAGCTGTTCTGACCTGAGAGGTTAGGTACGCGGGTGGCGGGTGGTTGGCCGCCGAGTGCGGTGTGGCCGCGGTGGTGATTGTAGGTGTGCAGCCAGACGCTGAATTCGTCGCAGCGTTCGGCGTCGCTGCGGTAGAGCCGCGCGTAGGCCCATTCGTCGGCCAGGGTGCGGTGGAATCTCTCCACTTTGCCGTTGGTCTGGGGCCGATAGGGCCGAGTCCGACGATGCGTGATGTCACCGAGCACATCGCGGAAGGCGCGCGAGCGATAGCATGAACCGTTGTCGGTCAACACATTTCGGACCGTTATGCCACATTCGGAGAACCAGGAATTAGCCCGGATCCAGAACGCGGCGGCAGTCTCTTTGCGTTCGTCGCTAAGCAGCTACCGCCACATCGGCGTGGTCGGCCACCGCACCCTGGCGGCTACACGCTGATTCATCTGATGAATCAGCACCCCCTCGCCACGAAACCGCGCAGTCACGAATCAAACTGCACACCAACCCGTTACGGATCAACACCAAACGTCGCCAGAATGGCATCCATTTAATTACGTTGTGGGACACAGCATTAACGAATATGGATACGTTTACCGGTAAAGCCGCATATTCGATTCCGTCGTATTCGGCACTCGGAGGGGGAGTCGGCCCGATGCTCACCACCAGCTGATGGTGTGCCCGAACACACACTCAAACCCTGCCCACCAGGACTTACAATTAGCTGATGACGTCAGCCGGGAAGGCCGACTGGGGCGCGCTTGTGGCAAAGTGTCAGGCCCGAGGCCTATGCGGCGATGAGTTGTACGACGAAATCCTGCGCACGGCTACCAAACCCCGAGTGAAAGGGCCATTGCCGCCCCTGCCGCCGGTTCGTCGGGGGCCACCGGCTGAAGAAGTTCACTACCCGTTGTCGGAGCCCGAGTTCGTCAGGCAACCCACCGCCGACGGCGGGTCGGAGGTTTGGCAGATCGTGCGCTACGACGAACCCGACGTGGACCTGATGCCGGCCAAGATCTACCTCAACGGCTTCCGGCTCCTGTGGACCGATTCCGGGATGCCCGCCGAGCTGCCCGACGGCACTCCGGTGCCGCCAGACATCGAAGATGTCATAATCCTCGACGGTCCAACGGTATTCGGCGACGTGTTGATCTGCTTGACTGGACAACCCGATCAGACCGCGTGGATTCGCCACGACCAGCTGCTCATCAAGCCACGCGATGTCGGTAGTAGTGGCGCGTCGGTGTGTGAATGATGATTCGGCGCTTGCGAATTCGCTCGCCTCACGATTCCGGCAGCCGGTGTGTCGAGGCGGCCGGCGTCGAGCATGCTGCCGGAACGGGTCGGCGGGATGGTCTGGCTGTGGGATTCAGCGTCGGGCGAAGGCGGGCGCATGCCATAGGGCCCAAGGTAGGCATGGGATGTTCGACGTCGTGATCGTTGGAGGGGGATCTGCCGGAGCAGTTCTGGCCAACCGGCTCTCGGCGGATCCATCTCGGAATGTTCTGCTTTTGGAAGCAGGAGCGGCGTACCCGCCGGGGGAGAACCCCGGCGTGCTCCTCAACCCCGCCCACATCGGCGGAGACCACGAAACCGATTGGGGTTACACGGCCTAGGGTGGCCCGTTCACCCCCGACATTCCCGTCCCTCGAGGCAAGGCACTCGGCGGGAGCTCTGCGGTCAACTCGACTGTCGCGCTTCGCGCCCGCGGTAACGACTTCGAGAAGTGGCAAGCGCGCGGCATCAAAGGATGGTCCATCCCTGAGGTTTTCGAGACCTACAAGATGCTGGAGAACACGCCCGACGGCGACGATCGATATCGAGGCAGAACCGGCGTGTTCCCGATCCGGCAGCGTTCCTACAGCGAGCTCAGTCCGTCGCTGCGAGCCTTCATCGACGCCTCGGTACATCTCGGATTCGACAAGGTAGGAGACCCGAACGGGCCCGTCCAGAACGGCGTCTTCCCGTACCCGCTCAACACCGTCGATAACGTCCGCCAGAGCACGGCACTGACGTATCTGAGCGAGGAGGTCCGCCGCCGGCCGAATCTATCGATCCGGGGACACTGCGAAGTCGACCGTTTGTTGTTCGACGGCACCAGCGCGGAAGCTGTCGTCACAACCGACGGAACGATCTACCACGCAGACGAGGAGGTCATCCTGGCCGCGGGGTCCTACGGCAGCCCGGCCATTATGATGCGGTCCGGAATCGGGCCCTCTGATGAGCTGAGGGCTCTGGACATCAATGTGGTTGCCGATCTGCCCGTCGGCAAGCGGTTGCAGGACCACCCGTTCTACTTCAACATCTACGCGCTGCGGCCGGGCTCGCTCGACATGTCGCCCGCAGTGGGCGCCCTGCTGTGGACGGCGTCCAGTTGGACCGAGAACGGGGAACTCGACCTGCACATCTCGGCGACCCACCTCTTCGATCCCGCGGACAGCCCCACCGGGGGTGCGGTCGTCCTCGCAATCGCCGTCGTCCAGCCCGATTCCGTCGGGACACTTCGCCTCGACAGAAGAGAGCCCACTGGCGCGCCACTTATCGACCTCAACTTTCTCGCCACCGCCCGCGACCGCCGCAGGATGCTGGAGGGAGTCAAGCTCAGCCGCAGCATCGGCCGTGACGACATCTTCGCGCGAACATCTGCCATTGAGATGACGCCCGGGGACAGCATTCAAGATGACCCGACGCTGCAGACCCTCATAGGTCAGCAACTCAGGGCCTACGAGCACCCCACGTCGACGGCACCAATGGGCGGTGACGACGACGAATCGGCCGTGGTCGACGAGATGGGAGCCGTTCGTGGCGTCTCCAGGCTCCGCGTCGTCGACGCGTCGATCTTCCCGCAGGTCCCCTCCACCGCTACCAATCTGACCACGATCATGCTCGCCGAGCACATCTACAAGAACGCTCTCGCCGACCAAGCGCAACTGGTTCGGCATACCTGAGCCGGAGCCTATTCGGCAACAGAGCTCCGGTGACGGCCCCCAAGCGGTCGATGAGCAGTCCGCCGTCCTGCGCGCCCAGGTGGGGACGAAGGGAGAAACATAGGGCCCCAGGTCCGACCCGGCATCTCTGCCAGCTCGCGCCGATCAGGATCGCCTCGATCGCGGCGCGCAGCCCACTATGGGCATCAGAGATCACCAGCTGCACCCCGGCCAGGCCGCGGGATTCAGCGATCGCAAAAACACCGCCCACAACGCCCCGTCCTCGGAGTCGCCGACCTGAAATCCCAGTACCTCGCGACGCCCGTCGGCGGCCACCCCGTACGCAGTGATGGGTCGCCGCGGGAAGCATTGATGGGTGCTAGCGGTAACGACATGTCGTCGCTGGAGCCCAATTCTGGTACAGACGAGCACGGCTAAACCCAGCCATCGAAGTCGCGCCATGACGCGGGGCCGGTGGCGGCTTTCCACAAGCCGCTATTGGTCAGGGCCCTCGCGGTAGCGATCGCGGTTGCACCGGTGGGCGTTGGGGGTTGGCCTGTGGTTCAGCAGTCCTCGGTGCCGACGTGGGCGGTTCAGCACCCACCGAACGCAATATCCGATCGACGTAGGACGTGGAGGTGGCGTGCTGCCAACCGGTGGTGAGTTGTGGGCCACGGATGCGGGCACGAGGGACGACGTGGTCGCGCAGTGGGCGCACATCCTGTCGGCCACGTATCTGCCCTGGACGGTCACGATCCCGGAGCTTCCCGAACGGAACGCGTTTCGCGGGTGGGTGCGCCGCTGGCCAATTGATGACCTGCTATTGGTCGATTGCCGGTGCGGCCCCTGTACGGGTTTGCGTGCCCGCCATCAACTTGCCGATACCGACGGTGAATTCGTCGGCGTAATGATCATCCACAAGGGGGCTGAGACGGTCAGTCAGCGCCACACCGAAGCCACGCTGACACCCGGAGACATCGCCGCATGGGACAGCACCCGGCGGAACCAGTTCACCATCCCGGCGTCATTATCGAAGCGCAGCATGGTGATACCGCGGGCGGCGCTGGATGAGGTGGGTGGGGGTCCATGGCTGACGGAGGGGGCCGTGCTCGACGCAACCGCCCCGGCAACACGGCTGCTGACGAGTCATCTGGATACACTTAGCGAGGTTTTGCCGGGGCTGGGTTCAGCCGCGATGAGCGCGGCCCGTATGGCGGCGCTGGAGTTGTTCGTCGGTGCGCTGCGCAGCGACAGCGGCGTCTGCTCGGCGGAGAGCGTGCGGCCCGTGTTGCGGGCGTCGATCGAGCGGTACATCGATCGTCATCTGCTCAACGGCGCCGTCACGCCTGCCGCTCTCGCGGCGGCTCATTGGGTGTCGGTCCGCACCGTCAATCGCGTCTTCAGCGCCACCGGTCAAACGGTAGGTGAGGTCGTGCGCGTACGCCGGCTGGCGCGCGCCCGAGGCGACGTGACCGCCAGCGATCGGCCCATCTCTGAAATTGCTCACCTCTGGGGTTTCTCGGACACCAGCCACTTCAGCCGCACCTTCAAGGCCCACTACGGCTGTTCACCGACGGACTACCGCAACACCTATCGCTGCGACGGCGCGGCTTCCTGACGCATCGGTTCAGCGACCTGTCGCGCAGGTTCAAGCCCCAGGCGCACCGCGTGAGAAGACTGGTGTCGCAACAGTTTAAGGCTCGTGTGAACAGGATTGTGGAGGTAGCCGATGATGGGACGCGAAACCGGGGGTGTATTGGTGCGTCCGCTCGGGGCTTTCGAGCGGCTGTATCACCGGCGCCAGCAGAAAAGCACGATGCGCTTGTGCATGGTGGCCGAGATCGCCGACGACATCGATCCGTTGACACTTGCTGCCGCGCTACGCGCGGTTCAGCAGCGCCACCCGCTGCTGAACGTCTACGTCGAGGATCACCCGCAGACCGGGCTGGGGTTTCACCGCCCGGCGTATGTGCCGCCGATCCCGATCACCGTCATCGACGCCGAGACGGGGCGCAGCTGGCGTGATGTGGTCGCCGCGGAGTTGACCCGGCCCTTTGACACCTCGTGTGCACCGATGATGCGGGTGGTGCTGCTGGGCTCGGGGCCAAGCACCCCGGCGGCCATCATCCTGACCGCCGATCACGTCATCGTCGATGGGCTTTCCGCCGGATACATCCTGCGGGACTTGTTCGCCGCCCTCAACGACCGCCAACTGGATCCGCTGCCGGTGCCGCCATCACAGGAGGAGCTG
>NZ_JAOPWB010000114.1 GCF_025965855.1 Mycobacterium sp.
GTGGATGTGATCACCATCTCAGTCTGCACGGCTACGCCCTCGGCTCAATAAGCCGTCGGGAACTGTGCGACGTTGGTCTAGCGGTAGCCTGAACTGACCTAGCTGTGCGTATCGGAAGGACCTGGCCGACGTATCCCGCCGCTGGCCGACGACAACGATGAACCGAAAAAACGTCATCCGTACCCTGACCGCGGTCGCGGTCGTGTTGCTCCTTGGGTGGTCCTTCTTCTACTTCAGCGATGACACCCGTGGTTACAAGCCCGTCGACACCTCGGTGGCGATGGCCCAGATCAACGGCGACAACATCAAGAGCGCCCAGATCGACGATCGCGAGCAGCAGCTGCGATTGACCCTGAAGAAGGGCAACAAGGACACCGACAATTCCGACAAGGTCATCACCAAATACCCCAGCGGATACGCCGTCGACCTGTTCAACGCGCTCAACGCCAAGAACGCGAAGATCAGCACCGTCGTGAACGAGGGCAGCATCCTGGGCGAGCTGCTGGTCTACGTGCTGCCGCTGCTGTTGCTGGTGGGCCTGTTCGTGATGTTCTCCCGCATGCAGGGCGGCGCCCGGATGGGCTTCGGGTTCGGCAAGTCACGGGCGAAGATGCTCAACAAAGACATGCCCAAGACCACGTTCGCCGACGTCGCGGGCGTCGACGAGGCGGTCGAGGAGCTCTACGAGATCAAGGACTTCCTGCAAAACCCCAGCAGGTACCAGGCGCTGGGCGCCAAGATCCCCAAGGGCGTGCTGCTTTACGGGCCGCCCGGAACCGGTAAGACGCTGCTGGCCCGCGCCGTCGCGGGCGAGGCCGGCGTGCCGTTCTTCACGATCTCCGGCTCCGACTTTGTCGAGATGTTCGTCGGCGTCGGCGCCTCGCGGGTGCGCGACATGTTCGAGCAGGCCAAGCAGAACAGCCCGTGCATCATCTTCGTCGACGAGATCGACGCGGTGGGCCGCCAGCGCGGCGCCGGGCTGGGCGGCGGCCACGACGAGCGCGAGCAGACACTCAACCAGTTGCTGGTCGAGATGGACGGTTTCGGCGACCGCGCCGGGGTCATCCTGATCGCGGCCACCAACCGGCCCGACATCCTCGACCCGGCGCTGCTACGGCCCGGCCGCTTCGACCGCCAGATCCCGGTGAGCAACCCGGACCTGGCGGGCCGCCGCGCCGTGCTGCGGGTTCACTCCAAGGGCAAGCCGATCGCCCCGGACGCCGACCTCGACGGGCTGGCCAAGCGGACCGTCGGCATGACCGGTGCCGACCTGGCCAACGTCATCAACGAGTCGGCGCTGCTGACCGCCCGCGAAAACGGCACCGTCATCACCGGACCCGCCCTGGAAGAGGCGGTGGACCGGGTGATCGGCGGGCCGCGCCGTAAGGGCCGGATCATCAGCGAGCAGGAGAAGAAGATCACCGCCTACCACGAGGGAGGACACACCCTCGCGGCCTGGGCGATGCCGGATATCGACCCGGTCTACAAGGTCACGATCCTGGCCCGCGGACGCACTGGCGGGCACGCGGTGGCGGTGCCCGAGGAAGACAAGGGCCTGCGGACCCGCTCGGAGATGATCGCCCAGCTGGTGTTCGCGATGGGCGGGCGCGCCGCCGAGGAACTGGTTTTCCGCGAGCCCACCACGGGCGCGGTGTCCGACATCGAGCAGGCCACCAAGATCGCGCGCTCGATGGTCACCGAATTCGGGATGAGTTCCAAGCTGGGCGCCGTCAAGTACGGCACCGAACACGGCGACCCTTTCCTGGGCCGGACCATGGGAACGCAGGCCGACTACTCCCACGAGGTCGCCCGGGACATCGACGACGAGGTGCGCAAGCTGATCGAGGCCGCGCACACCGAGGCGTGGGAAATCCTCACCGAGTACCGTGACGTGCTCGACACGCTGGCCGGCGAGCTGCTGGAGAAAGAGACCCTGCACCGGCCCGAGCTGGAGGGCATCTTCTCCGGCGTCGAAAAGCGCCCGCGGCTCACCATGTTCGACGATTTCGGCGGCCGCATCCCGTCGGACAAGCCGCCGATCAAGACGCCCGGCGAGTTGGCCATGGAGCGTGGCGAGCCGTGGCCGCCGCCGGTCGTCGAGCCGGCCTTCAAGGCGGCCATCGCTCAGGCCAGCGAAGCCGCCGCGGCCGCCCGGGCGGAGGCCGATAGAAACACAAATGGCCCCAACGGTTCTCACGGGGGCCAACCCGGCGGCAATCGCGAGCCCGCTCCGCACGGCCCATCCCAGCCGGACTACGGCGCCCCGGCGGGCTGGTATGCGCCGGGATGGCCTCCGCCGGAACAGCATCCGAACTATTGGTATCCGCCCGCGCAGCCCCCGCAGCAGCCCTATTGGCCGCAGCCGGTGCCGAGCTATCCGGGCCAGCAGGGCCCGCCGGCCCATCCGCCTTACCCGCCGTATCCGCCGTATCCGCCGCCCGGTCAATCGAATCCGGATGCCGGAAAGTCTCCCGAAAAAAAGGATGACGACGTGAGCCGGTCCAATCCGCCGGCACACGGCTGACGAAACGGAGGATTCGATGGCGCTGCCGGATACCCGCCAAGCGACTCCGCGCATACGGGCGTTCGACCACCAACGCGCCGAGGCCGCGATCCGCGAGCTGCTGTATGCGATCGGCGAAGACCCCGATCGAAATGGCTTGCAGGACACCCCGGCCCGCGTCGCGCGTGCGTACCGCGAGATGTTCGCCGGGCTCTACACCGATCCCGACACCGTCCTGAACACCATGTTCGACGAAGATCACGACGAGATGGTGATCGTCAAGGAAATCCCGATTTACTCCACGTGTGAGCATCACCTGGTCTCGTTCCACGGGGTGGCCCACGTCGGCTACATCCCCGGCCAGGACGGCAGGGTGACCGGCCTGTCCAAGATCGCCCGGCTGGTGGACCTGTACGCCAAGCGGCCCCAAGTTCAGGAGCGGCTCACCAGCCAGATCGCCGATGCCCTGGTGAACAAACTCGATCCGCGCGGGGTGATCGTCGTCATCGAGGCGGAGCATCTGTGCATGGCGATGCGCGGGGTCCGCAAGCCCGGCGCCGTGACCACGACGTCGGCGGTGCGTGGCATGTTCAAGACCAGTCCCGCCTCTCGAGCCGAAGCGCTCGATCTGATCCTGCGCAGGTGAGTCCGGCGCCCGTGCAGGTGATGGGAGTTCTGAACGTCACTGACGATTCGTTCTCGGACGGTGGGCGCTACCTCGATGCCGACGACGCCGTCGCCCATGGTTTGGCGATGGCCGCCGAGGGCGCGGGGATCGTTGACGTCGGAGGGGAGTCGACCCGGCCCGGCGCGGTTCGCATCGACCCTCGGGTCGAGACGTCCCGTGTGGTTCCCGTCGTCAAAGAACTTGCCGCGCAGGGCATTACCGTGAGCATCGACACGATGCATGCCGACGTCGCCCGGGCGGCGCTGCAGAGCGGCGCGCGGATCGTCAACGACGTGTCGGGTGGACGGGCCGATCCCGCGATGGCGCCGCTGCTTGCCGAAGCGGGGGTGCCGTGGGTGTTGATGCATTGGCGATCGGTGTCGCCCGAGCGCCGCCCGCATGAGGCCCCGCACTACCGCGACGTGGTGGCCGAGGTGCGCGCCGAGCTGCTTGCCAACGTCGACGACGCGGTGGCCGCGGGTGTCGATCCAAACAAGCTGGTGATCGACCCAGGGCTGGGATTCGCCAAGACGGGACAACACAATTGGGCGCTGCTGCACGCGCTGCCGCAGCTCGTCGCCACGGGGGTTCCGGTGCTGCTGGGCGCCTCTCGCAAACGATTCCTCGGTACGTTGTTGGCCGGGCCCGACGGGTCGCCGCGCCCGCCCGACGGGCGCGAGACGGCGACCGCGGTGATTTCCGCGCTGGCCGCCCTGCACGGGGCCTGGGGCGTGCGCGTGCACGACGTGCGCGCCTCCGTCGATGCCCTCAAGGTCGTCGAGGCCTGGACGCAGAATGGCTGATCGAATCGAATTGCGCGGCTTGGTGGTTCGTGGCCGACACGGAGTCTTCGAACACGAACGCGCCACCGGGCAGGATTTCGTCGTCGACATCACCGTGTGGATCGACCTGGCCGACCCCGCCGCCAGCGACGACCTGGCCGACACCTACGACTATGCCGCGCTGGCCCAGCTGGCTACCGACGTCGTCGCGGGGCCGGCGCGCAAGCTGATCGAAACGGTCGGCGGTGAGATCGCCGATGGGGTGATGCACGACCGGCGCGTGCACGCCGTCGAGGTGGTGGTGCACAAGCCGCGGGCCCCGATCCCGCAAGAGTTCGCCGACGTGGCCGTGGTGGTTCGGCGGTCGCGGCGCGGCGGTCGCGGTTCGGTGATCCCGGCCGGCGGGGCGCTATGACGCGGGTGGTGCTGTCCATCGGTTCGAACCTCGGAGACCGGTTGGCGCGGCTGCAGTCGGTCGTCGACGGGCTCCAGGAAGTGGTAGTGGCGGTGTCTCCCATCTACGAGACGGACCCGTGGGGGCGGGTGGAGCAGGCCCCGTTTCTCAACGCGGTGCTCATCGCCGACGACCCGGCGTGCGACGGGCAGGCCTGGCTAAGCCGGGCGCAGGAGTTCGAGCGGGCGGCGGGCCGGGTCCGCGGCGAGCGCTGGGGCCCGCGCACCCTCGACGTCGACGTGATCGCCTGCTACGGCGAGACGGAAGTGATCACCCGCGAGCCGAACCTGACGCTGCCGCACCCGCTGGCCCACCTGCGGGCCTTCGTGTTGGTGCCGTGGCTGGCCGTCGAGCCGGACGCTCGGCTGACGCTCGCCGGAGGGCCGCGTCCCGTCGCGCAGCTGCTGGCCGAGCTGGACCCGGCCGACCGGGCCGGTGTTCGGCTGTCCAGCCTGACGCTCGAGCTCGACGGAAAACCGGAACCGGAAAACTGATGGGGCCGACCCGCAAGCGTGACCTGACGGCCGCGGTGGTCGGCGCTGCGGTGGCGGGCTATCTGCTGGTGGTCTCGCTGTATCGGTGGTTTCCACCCATCACGGTGTGGACCGGCCTGTCGCTGCTCGGTGTGGCCATCGCCGAGGCGCTCTGGGCGCGTCACGTGCGGGCCAAGATCAACGACGGCGAAATCGGCGACGGGCCCGGTTGGCTGCACCCGCTGGCGGTCGCGCGCAGCCTGATGGTGGCCAAGGCGTCGGCCTGGGTGGGCGCGTTGGTGTTGGGCTGGTGGGTCGGGGTGCTGGTGTACTTCCTGCCGCGGCGGTCGTGGCTGCGGGTCGCCGCGGACGACACCGCCGGCACGGTGGTGGCCGCCGTCAGCGCGCTGGCGTTGGTCGTCGCGGCGCTGTGGCTGCAGCATTGCTGCAAGTCGCCGCAGGACCCGACCGAGCACGGCGAGGGTGCGGAAACCTAGCGGCCTCCGCGACCGCACCATTAACCCAGGTGAGAATCGCCGGAGTCGCGCGACACGCGCAGTGACCTCGCGCAGGTACAGTCAGGCCATGACCGTTCTGTCCCGCGGCGCCAGGGTCCGGCGCGGCGGCCGCAGGCCGGGGTGGGTGCTCTTGACGGCGTTGCTGGTCCTCGCGATGGCGGCCAGTTCCGCATTGGTTTTCACCAATCGGGTGGAACTCCTCAAGCTCGCTGTAATCCTGGCGCTGTGGGCCGCGGTCGCCGGCGCCTTCGTTTCGGTCCTCTACCGCCGCCAAAGCGACGCGGACCAGTCCCGCGTCCGCGACCTGAAGCTGGTCTACGACCTGCAGCTGGATCGGGAAATCTCGGCCCGGCGCGAGTACGAGCTGACCGTGGAGTCGCAGCTGCGTCGCGAGCTGGCCTCCGAGCTGCGCGCCCAGGCCGCCGACGACCTGGCGGCGCTGCGGGCGGAACTGGGCGCGTTACGGACCAGCCTCGAGATCCTGTTCGACACCGACCTGCAGCACCGCCCGGCGATCGAGACGCACGAGACCGAGGCGCCACGCGGGCGGGCTTACGACGACTGGGAACGCAACGGCGAGAGCAACCCGGACTGGGTGTCCAGCGACCGTGTCACGGCGGTCGCCCGGGACACCCCGCCCGGCCATGCGGGCAGCCGCGCCGACGAAGCCTCGATCATCGACGTGCCCGAGGAACCGCTGCTGCCGCCCCGGCATCAGCCGCCCCCGCGCGAGCGCGGCCAGTACGACGTCCGCCAAGAGGCGCCGTACGTGGTTTCTCAGGAGCCGCCGTACATGACGCCGCCGCCGGAGCCGCGATACGAGCAACGTCAGCCCCCGCCGCCGCCGCAGCAGCCGGCACCGCAGCCACAGCCGCAGATGCGGGATTGGCAGCCGGCCGCCACGGAGGGACAGTGGCTGCCCCCGGTGGCGCCGGGCGGCAATTGGGCCGGCGGCAACCCGGCCGGTCCCACGGTTGGTGATCCGCGGCGCGCCCGGCATTACGGCTTCGAAGAAACCATGGACGGCTCGCCCTTCGAGCACCCGCAGACGCCGCCCTACGGTGAGCCCGGTCGCCGGGCGCGGGCGCGCCATTCGGCCGAGTACCGCGACTACGGCGTGCGCAACTTCTCGGCCACTGACCAGCCCGCGCCGCCCGCGCCGCCGCCCCCTCC
>NZ_JAOPWB010000118.1 GCF_025965855.1 Mycobacterium sp.
GCGGCACCCGTCACGTTACGAAATCTGTTGGAAGCAAAAGCCATCCGGCCAACCTCGGCCGGTTGTGCACCAAAGGCGCGACCACCGCGGACCTGCTCGCCGCACCCGGCCGGATGGAATCGGCATACCAGCGGGCCGACCGCGGCCAACCCCACGAGCCGATCGGCACGGACAACGCGATCGCCCAGTGCGCAAAGCGGTTACGGGCCATCATCGACGAGCACGGCCCGGACTCCTTCGCCATGTACGTGTCGGGCCAGATGTCCATTGAGGCGCAGTACTTGGCGAACAAGCTGACCAAGGGGTTCATCGGCACCAACCAGATCGAGTCGAATTCGCGACTGTGCATGGCCAGCGCGGGTTCTGGCTACAAGCTGTCCCTGGGCGCGGACGGACCGCCCGGCTCATACGGGGACTTCGACGAGGCCGACGTGTTCCTCGTCATCGGTTCCAATATGGCCGACTGCCACCCGATCCTGTTCCTGCGCATGATGGATCGCGTCAAGGCTGGCGCCAAGCTGATCGTGGTGGACCCGCGCCGCACCGCGACCGCCGAGAAGGCCGACCTCTTCCTGCAGATCGCTCCCGGGACCGATCTCGCGCTGCTCAACGGGCTGCTTCACCTGATCGTCAAAAACGGGCACACCGATCCCAGGTTCATCGCCGAATTCACCGAAGGCTGGGAGGTGATGCCGAGCTTCCTCGAGCAGTACACCCCCGACGAGGTCGGCGAAATCACCGGCATCCCAACCGAAGACATCCGCACCGCGGCCCGCTGGATCGGCGAAGCCGAAAACTGGATGAGCTGCTGGACAATGGGACTCAACCAGAGCAGCCACGGCACCTGGAACACCAACGCGATCTGCAACCTGCACCTGGCCACCGGCGCCATCTGCAAACCCGGCAGCGGCCCCTTCTCGCTCACCGGCCAACCCAACGCCATGGGCGGGCGCGAAATGGGTTACATGGGGCCGGGTCTACCGGGCCAGCGCTCGGTGACATCGGCCGGCGACCGCGAATTCGTCGAGGACCAGTGGGGCATTCCCCGCGGCTCGCTGCGCACCGAGGTCGGCACCGGCACCGTCGACATGTTTTCGCGCATGGCCGACGGCCAGATCAGGGCCTGCTGGATCATCTGCACTAATCCCATTGCCTCCGTGGCCAACCGGAAGACGGTGCTGGCCGGCCTGGAAACCGCGGAGCTGGTGATCGGCCAGGACGCGTTCTTGGAGACCGAGACCAACGACTACGCCGACGTGTTGTTGCCGGCTGCTTTGTGGTCGGAGTCCGAAGGGGTAATGGTCAATTCCGAGCGCAACCTGACCCTGTTCCAGCCGGCCGTCGCCGCGCCGGGCCACGCGCTGCCGGACTGGCAGATCATCGCCCGGATCGCCTGCGAGATGGGGTTTTCGGAGTCGTTCAGCTACGCCTCCGCGGAGGAAGTCTTCGAGGAGATCAAGCGGTTCTCGAACCCCGCGACGGGCTACGACCTGCGCGGCGCCGGCTACCCCCGGCTGCGGCGGACGCCGCTGCAGTGGCCGTGCCCGCCCGACGGCGCCGGCGACCGCAACCCGATCCGCTACCTGAATGACGGTGTCAGCCAGACCCGGTTGGTCCGCGATGACGGCAGCGTGCCCCGCCTGGCCTTCCCCACGCCGAGCGGTCGCGCGGTGTTCTTCGCCCGCCCGCACCTGCTGCCCGAGGAAATGCCCGACGACGACTTCCCGTTCCTGCTCAACACCGGGCGACTGCCGCACCAGTGGCACACGATGACGAAGACCGGGAAGGTCGCCAAACTCAACAAGCTCAACCCCGGACCGTTCGTCGAGATCCATCCCGACGACGCGGCGCGCCTGCAGATCTCCGACGACGACTCGGTCGAAATCGCCTCCCGCCGCGGCCGGGCCGTGCTACCGGCCGTGATCACCGACCGGGTTCGGCCCGGCAACTGCTTTGCGCCCTTCCACTGGAACGACGTTTTCGGCGAGTACCTGTCGATCAACGCCGTCACCAACGACGCCGTCGACCCGGTCTCCCATCAACCGGAGTTCAAGGCCTGCGCGGTATCCCTCACGAAGGTTGCCGTCGCGCAAGCCGATTCGAGCAGCGCTTTGCCGGCGGCGGACACACCGGCCCACGATCGCCCCGACGAACCCGAGGAGATCAGCCTGACCCGCGTCGACGCGTTGGCCGAACTCCTCGGGGTGGCAAACGAACCGGTGCCGCAGTTCGGTCCGCTGGGCCGGACCTACCTTGCGGGACTGGTAACCGGGCTGCGCTCGGAAGCCGGCCGCCGCTCGGCCGGGGTGCCCACCCTGCCCCAGAACGCCCCGTTCGATTCCAGCACCCGGCAGTGGGTGAACGGTCTGCTCGCCGGGCTGTTCGCGCGCACCGAGGCACCCCAGATGGCGCCGATGCCGGCCGTCGAGGAATCACCGATCGAGGCATCCGAACCCGAACGGGCACCGATCGTGGTGTTGTGGGCCTCGCAGACCGGGAATGCGGAGGAGCTCGCCGCCGATGTCGCCGCGCAATTGGGCGCGGCCGGCCTGCCGGTCGCGTGGCACGGCATGGATGACTTCCCGTTGGCGAAGCTTGCGACGACGCGGGAACTACTGCTGATCACCAGCACCACCGGTGACGGAGAGCCACCGGATACCGGCGCCGGCCTGTGGCGGGCGCTGACTTCCGACGGCGCGCCGCGATTGAGCGGCACCCGCTACGCGGTTCTCGCGCTGGGCGACTCCAGCTACGACGACTTCTGCGGCCATGGCCGCAAGCTCGATGAGCGCCTCGCCGAGCTGGGAGCGACCCGCGTCGTCGACCGGGTCGACTGCGAACCCGACTACGGAGACGCCGCGGCCAACTGGTTGAGCGGGGTGATCCAAGCGCTGGCCCGCGCACCCGAACCGGTCGGCCGGGATGGCGGCGCGCCGGCGCCCGCCGCTCCCTTCGCGCTCGCGCGGCCACCCCGTCCGGCGACGCGGCCGGGGACGGGCACCTTTAGCAAGAAGCATCCCCTGATCACCGACATTGCCCGCAACATCAAACTGGGACGGCCGCAATCGGCAAAAGATGTGCGGCAGTTGGTGTTTCGGCTGCCCGACGACACGATCAGTTACGAGGCCGGTGACGCGCTCGGGGTGTGGCCGCGCAACAGCGACCGGCTGGTCGACGAATGGCTGTCCGTCACCGGTCTGGACGCGCAGACCCCGGTCGAGGTCGGCGAGCATGGTTTGATGTCGCTGCGCGACGCTGTTACCGAGCGAATCGAGATCGCCCACATCAGCAGGGACCTGGTGCGATTCGTGCAGGAACGCACCGGCGACCCGAAACTCGCCAAGCTGTTGAAGCCGGAAAACAAGGCCGCGTTCAGCGATTGGGCATGGGGGCGCCAGTCCATCGACCTGTTGGCGCAGCTGCCGGTCTACGCATCGGCGCACGAGTGGCTGAGGGTCCTCAAACGCCTTCAGCCGCGGCTGTACTCGATCTCGTCGAGCCCTAAAGAGTGCCCGAGGGAAGTTCATCTGACGGTCTCGCCGGTGCGCTACAACTTCCAGGGCGTCCCTCGCCGCGGGGTGTGTTCGACCTACCTTGCCGACCGCTCCCCTGGCGATCGCGTCGCCGTCTATCTGCAGCCGTCGAGCAATTTCCGGCCCCCGACTGATCCGCACACGCCGATGATCATGATCGGTCCGGGCACCGGGATCGCACCCTTCCGCGGCTTTCTGCAAGAGCGCCGCGCGCTCGGCCACACCGGACCCAACTGGCTGTTCTTCGGCGAGCAACACGCCAGCACCGACTATTACTACCGCGACGAGATCGAGCAGATGCGGGCCGACCGGTTGCTCACCGAACTCGATCTGGCGTTCTCGCGGGACCAGCGCGACAAGATCTACGTGCAGCACCTGATGCGCAAGCGCGGGGACCAGCTGTGGCGCTGGTTGCAGGACGGTGCACAGCTGTACGTCTGCGGTAACGCCGACCCCATGGCCAAGGACGTCGACCGCGCGCTCCGCGAAATCGCGGCCGAACAGGGCAACCTCGACCCGGAGGCGGCGCAGGCCTACGTGCAATCGCTGAGCGCCGACAAGCGCTACCACCGCGACGTCTACTAAAGCGCCACCCGCGCGGCACCCGTAATACGACGGAAACGTCGCACACCCGCCGCTGAAACATCGCCGGCGCACCATCGGCTCATGAAGGATGTCTGCCCGCTGCGGTGTCGGCTGCATCCCGGCGGTCCGGCGTCGGCGTCCGACCAGGTCGATTGGGCGGGGTTGCCCATCAACCTGGACCTCGCGTTCTCCCGCGAGCAGCGCGACAAGGTCTACGTGCAGCACGTGATGCGTAAGCAGCGCAGCCAGCTATCGCCGTGGTTGCACGACGGCGCGCAGCCGTGCGTCTGCGAACTCGCCGCCCAAGACGGGACCCTGGGCCAGGACGCGGCCGAATCCATGTCCAGCCGGTAGCGATCCCGCGATTCGCGATCGACGAACCGTCCGTCCCGTCGAAAGATCTCTTCAGCCTCCGCTCACAGCGCTCATGAGGATCACGCTACGGTGACTTGATGGGCAAAAGCACCGGACGGGGGTTGCGATGAGCGATCCCCGCACGCCGCGGATCCCGCCGGCACTGGCCGCGCCGAGCCTCAACCGGGGTGTGGGATTCACCCACGAGCAGCGCCGACAGCTGGGGCTGACCGGCCGGCTTCCGTCGGCGGTGCTCACGCTCGAGGAGCAAGCCGACCGCGTATGGCATCAACTGCAAAGCCTCGCTACGGATCTGGGCCGTAATCTGCTTCTCGAGCAGCTGCACTACCGGCACGAGCTGCTGTACTTCAAGGTGCTGGAAGACCATCTGCCCGAGCTGATGCCGGTGGTCTACACCCCCACGGTCGGTGAGGCCATTCAACGCTTCTCCGATGAATACCGCGGGCAGCGGGGACTCTTTCTCAGCGTCGACGAACCGGACGAGATCACCGAGGCCTTCGACACTTTCGGCTTGGGCCCCGACGATGTCGACCTGATCGTATGCACCGACGCCGAAGCGATCCTGGGCATCGGTGACTGGGGCGTCGGCGGCATCCAGATCGCCGTCGGCAAGTTGGCGCTCTACACCGCCGGCGGCGGGATCGATCCCCGCCGATGCATCGCGGTGTCGCTCGATGTCGGCACCGACAACGAACAGCTGCTGCGGGACCCGTTCTATCTGGGCAACCGCCACGCCCGGCGCCGCGGCGAGGAGTACGACGCCTTCATCAAGCGGTATGTCGAGACCGCTCACCGGCTGTTTCCGCACGCGATCCTGCATTTCGAAGACTTCGGACCGCTCAACGCCCGGAATATTCTGCAGACCTACGGCGACGATTACTGCGTCTTCAACGACGACATCCAGGGAACCGGCGCGGTGGTGGTCGCCGCCGTGTACGGGGGATGTCACGTCACCGGTATCCCGCTGCGCGACCAGAAAACGATCGTCTTCGGAGCCGGCACCGCCGGTATCGGGGTGGCGGATCAGATCCGTGACGCGATGGTCACCGACGGCGCGACGATCGAACAGGCCACTTCGCAGATCTGGCCGATCGACAAGCAGGGCCTGCTCTTCGACGACATGGACGACCTGCGCGATTTTCAGGTGCCCTACGCGAAGAACCGCCAACAACTGGGGTTGGCCGCCGGGGATCGGGTGGGATTGGTGGACGCTATCAAGCTCGCGTCACCTACCATTCTTTTGGGCTCCTCAGCAGTATTCGGCGCGTTCACCCAGAAGGTCGTCGAGGCGATGAGCGCATCCTGCGAACACCCGATGATCTTCCCGCTGTCCAACCCGACCTCACGCATGGAAGCCATGCCGGCCGACGTGCTCGGTTGGTCCAACGGTAAGGCGCTGATCACGACCGGCACCCCCGTAGGCCCAGTCGAATTCGCCGCCGCCACCTACACCATCGGCCAGGCCAACAACGTGCTGGTGTTTCCGGGTATCGGATTGGGCATCATCGTCTCCCGAGCCAGGACGGTCACCCCGGGAATGCTGCAGGCCGCGGCGAAAGCCATTGTGCACCAAGCGAGCCCGACAAACCCCCGCGATTCGCTGTTGCCGGATGTGCAGAACTTGCGCGAGATCTCGGCGGCGGTCGCCGAGGCCGTCTATCACGCCGCCGTCGAGGACGGGGTGGCGAGCAGGACGCACGGGGACGTAGCGCATGCCGTGGCCGACACGATGTGGACGCCGGTCTACGACTAGCTTGTGCCGAACGTCGACTTGTTGGGCAACCCAAGGGCCTTTTTGGCCTAATTACTCGACGTTCGGGCCTATCGCTTCGGCGCCTCCGGTTGCCCATACACGGCGACGACGACGGTGCGGTCCAGGCTGTTGTCCGACCACACCCCGATGTTGGTGTTGGCGCAGTCGCGGATGATCGCCATGTCGTCGGGGTTGTAGTACCACTGGTTGACCAGCTCGAGGCTGCTGATCGATATCGCGGGGTTGATCGCCACCGTTTCGGCCGCCTTGCCCCGGAAGCCGGCCGCGTTGGAGCGGTCCTGCGGTGTCGATCCGTCGGATCCGATGTCGTCGTTGACGTTTCGGTTGTTGATCATGTCTTCCGCGTGCCATTCGGCGGCAAGGGTCAGCGCGTTGTTCCTGATGACGTCGTTCGTGCAGCCCGCTTGGTGCTGCAGTGTGTAGACGGCGGAGACGACGGCGCTGTTGAGCCGTTTATTGTCGGCATGCGCGGCGGGCGCCAGCATCGCTCCTGCCCCCGCGGCGATCACCGCGACGGACAGCACCCGGGTGACACGCCATATCGATGCGAACATGTGATCCCTCGCATCACACCGGGTCAAAACGCGAAACCAGCCATCGGCCGTTGACCTTGTCCAGCGTCAACCGCACGACGGGGTGGGTATCCGTGGGAGCGCCGGTGCCGATGGTCACGGTTTGGTCGACGAACGCCAGGACCACGGCATGGTCGGCGGACGCCGAAACCGAGGCCACCGCATTGACTTTGGCCACCGACGAGATGTGCTTCTCTTTCGCACCCGGGACGACGACCTGGCGGGTCAGCTCGGTGTAGGCATCCTTGAACTCACCGGTCAGCCGTTCGCGCGCCGCGGCGAGATCCTTTTCCACCGAATCCGCCTGGTAGGACAACAGAACGACCGCGTCTTCGCCGGCAACCCGCACCGATTCGGCGCGCGCCCGTGCCAGGTCGTCGGCTGACCCGGCCACCCACTTGAAATAGCCCGCCCCCAGCGCCAGCAGCAACGCGACTGCGGGCAAGGCGCCATGAGCGAGCACGCGCGACCACTTGGTGGGCCGCTTCTGCGGCGCGCTGGCGGCCTCGTCATCGGACGGCTCGCCGACCTCGGCGACCACCGAATCTTCCACGTCGGCATTGACTATCGCCTCGTCGCCGGTGGCGGCAGCCTCGATGTTGTCGCGGAGTGTCGTCATGGCACGAACACCACATTCGACACCTTGGCGTCGGGGCCGACCGACCGGACCTCGATTCGCATCCGCCATTCCCGCGGCGCCTCCCCGCCGCCGGCGGTCCGGGACTTGACGGCAACCGCCACCAGCACCTGGGCGGAGTCGCCCCGTTGAGATTCCAGGCCGGCATCGGTAACGGTGCCTTCTGATTTCGACTGCGCCGCCTTGACGACCTCGACGAACGGCTTGGACCGTTGCTCGAAGTCGTCACGGAACGCTCCGGTGGATAGATCGACGATCCGCTGCACGTCGGCGTCGACCTCGGTGTAGTTGATCGTTGTGAGGTTCACCGCGCCCTGGCGAGCGACCTGAACGAACAAGTCGCGCTTGGCGTTCGCTTCATGCTTTTCGTAGGCCCGGTAGCCCAGCCAGCCGGTCAATCCGGCCAGCGCCGCCACGACCGCGACGGCGGCCACCAATCCCGCTGCGGCGCGCGAGAGCCGAGGGGTGGCCCGGCGCCGCCAGCGCGCGAGCCGGTTCTCGGGTTGGCTCTCGTCCCCATCGGTATCGGCCCCGTCCAGATGCTCGCGATCTTCGACGTCGGGGGTCTCGGGTTCCTTAGTGTCTTCGGCCATGTTGCTCCTTCGAATGCTTACGGCGTCGGGACTAGAAGCGATTGCCAGTTCCTGGCGCGCGGGTGCGCCAAGTCGGCCTCGGTGTAGCGGCGTCCGTCGGGCCCTGTGTAGTCGCCGGTGGCAGGGTCATAGGTCGCGACGGCAAGCGGCGACGGTGCCGGCGGCGCGGTGCCCCGCGGCGGCGGCAGTCGCGGGTCTTGTCCCGGCGGATACATCGGAACGCCCTGCCCGCTGTACGTGGCGTTGGGGTCTCCCTTCCAGTTGTAGCCGTCGTTGAGCGGCACGTACTCCTCGTCGCTTTCGCACAGCTCGACCGTGGGCGCCCGCTTCCCTGGCTTGGCCTCGCACGGAATATTGCGCACCCCACGGACATTGAACTCCGAGTCTTGCGGCACTCGGCAGAACAGGTCCGCTGCGGGACGGTCCGGTGCGTCCACGCTGGCGGGTGAGCGGCGCTGTGCCGGAGGCAGGTACCCCGTCGTGCACGGCGGCGGCAGGTTGATGTTGAGGTTGAAGTCCAACTGGGCGCCCCGGTACGCCTGTTTGGCATTGGAGCCGGGCACGACGATTGCGGCCATGGCCGCGATACCCTGTGGCAGCAGCACGAGGAGTTGTTCGATGTCGTGGCGGTAGACGACGGCGATGTCGCCGAGGCTCACCAGGTTGGCGAACAATACCGGAACCGCCGGCGCGACCCGATCGAACAGGGCGCGACCTTCTTCGAGCCCGGAAGTGCCCTGCGTCAACAGGTCTCGCAGCGCCGCGTCCTGGGCCTTGAACTGTGCCGTAATGGCCGCGGTTCGATTGGCCCACGTTGCGATGTCGTCCGATGTCTGCACCTGGGAGTTGAGCACCGCCGGGGACTGGTCGATCAGGGTGGCCAGCGGGTCGGCGGTCCGGCCTCCGGCAATGGCAAGGGCCGCCGATCCATCGACGATCCGCGACAACTCCGGCCCGAGGCCGCTGACCGCGCGGTTGGCCTCGTCGATGATCGTATGCAGGTTGTCGCGCGGAATCGATTGCAGCGCACGGTTGGTCAGGTCGAGCAGATGCCCGATGTCGACGGGCACCTCGACGTGGCCGGCAGGAATGACGTCGCCGGCGCCCAGCGGCCGCCAATGTTCCCCGTCCTTGCCCGGCCGCGGGGTCAGTTCGATGTATTGTTCGCCGATCGCCGAGCGGCTGTGTACCGATGCCTCGACATCGGAGGGCACCTTGACCCCCGATCTCATGGCGAGCACCGCACGCACCCCGGTGGCGGTGACTTCGACCGACTTCACCTGGCCCACATCGGTGCCGCGATAGGTGACGACCGAGGTCTGGTAGAGCCCACCCGACTGCGGCAGGTCGACCGTGACGCTGTACTCACCGATCCCGAACAGCGTCGCGGGCAGCTTCATGAAATTGAAAGCCATTGCGCCACACGAGACCACGGTCACCAGCGTCAGCATCGACAGCTGGATCCACGTTCGGCGGTTCAGGCGCAGCATTCAGTATCCCCCGAAGTGATACGGATAGGTCAGAGGGTTGCCTCCGGTGGCCGGGCTGGGCTGCATGCCGATCGTGCGTCCCCACTGCAGTTCGAGTTGGGTGAGATTGCCTTCCCACCGCGAGCCGGTGAAGAGCCCTTGGTCGATGCGGCTCAAGGTCAGGTCGACGACCAGGGTGAGGTTTGCGTAGTCACCGCGGAACCAGTTGCGCACGGTGGACGCCGGCCACGGGTAGGCCACCAAGCCGTCCAGGCCCCTGGTGAGCGATGGCCCGGCGTCGGCCAGCGACCGCAGCACCGGCGCGACATTGCGCAGGTTGTCCACCAGAGATTCCTTGCTCTGGTGGATGGTGTCGGCCGCGATCGCGCCGAACTTGCCGAGCTGGTCGATGGCATCGGCGATCTTGGTGCGCTCTTCGGCCAGTACCGCAAGCGCTTTCGGCACGGTGGTCAACGCCTTGTCGACGACGGGATCTTTGGCGGCGACCTGGCCCGCCAGCGAATTGAGATTTTCGGAGGCCGCGATGATGTCGTCGGTCTGGGCGTTGGTGCCGGCGATGAATTGGTCGAGCTGGCCGAGCAGGCTGCGCATGTCGTTTTCGCGGCCGGCGAACGCCTTGGCGAGCGCCTGGGTGATTTCCTGCAGCTGACCGAGCCCGCCGCCGTTGAGCAGGATCGAAACCGAGGCCAGGGTCTGCTCGGTGGTGGGATACAGGCTCGCGCGCGGCAACGGGATGACCGAGCCGCTCGTGAGTTGGCCTAGGGGCGGCTCGTCTTTGGGCGGCGCGAGTTCGATGTGCATCGAGCCGAGCAGGCTGGTCTGCCCGAGCTTGGCGGTCGCATTGGCCGGCAGGTGGACATCGCCGTTGATGCGCATCGTGACCAGCGCGTGCCAGTCCTGGAGCTCGATCTTGGTCACGTTGCCGACGTTGACGTCGTCGACGCGAACCCGGGTGTTCTCCTGAATGGTCACGACATCGGGCATTTGCGCCTGGATCGTGTAGGAGCCCGACCCCCCACCGGCGGTACCGGGCAGGGTGAAGGAATTCAGGCCCCTCCATCCGCAGGCCGACAGCGCGGCGATGCAAGCAAGGCAGAGCGCCGAGACCATCGCCCGTCTCATGGTGCACCCGTCGGAAGCATCAAGTCGCGCAGCACTTGCGTCGAATTGACCGTGCCGTTCGACGGTGGCGCCGCGGCGGGCAGCGGCACCTCCGTGGGCGCCGGCTGCTCGGGAGGCGGCGGCTGCCCGGGCGGTACCGCATCCGGCGGCGGGGTGGCGTCCGGCGGCGTGTAGCCCGGCCGCAACGAGTCCTCGCTGTAGGTGATTTCGTTCGGCCGGGCCTGCGTCCCCACGAACGGGTTGAGACCAAACGGAAGATAGTTGTAGATGCGGTTTTTGATGATCGGGTTGATGTATTGCAGGCAGAGCTTCGAAACCCGGTCCAGGCGCAGCCGGGAGGCCGCCTCGATCGAGCTGCAGATCCATTGCGGGATGTCGGCGAAGTTGTTCAACGCAATGATGCCGGTCATCGCGCTTTGCGCCGGCTGGTAGATGTTCAGGAAATTCTGGAACACGGTCGGGGCGATGTGCAGGATCTGTTTGACATCCGCGCGACTGTCGTTCAGCGCGGTGGTGATGGAACCCAGCCGGTCGAAGGTGACGCCAATGCCTTCCCGGTTCTCGGAAAGAAAGTCGCGCAGATCCGTCAGCGCCCCGTCGAGGCCCTTGACCGCGTTGGCGACTTCGTTGGGTGTGTTCGACAGCACCGTCGTCACGCTGGCCAGGTTCTGGTTGAACGAGGCCAGCAGATCGCTGCTGGAGTACAGCGCCGAGACCAGCAGCTGCAGATTGCGCACGGTGCTGAAGATGTCGTCGGCATGATCGCCCAGCGCCGAAATCGCCTCGGACAGCTTGATTACGGTGTCGCGAGCGGAGTCACCCTCGCCGCGCAAGTTCTCGGCGGCCGAGTTGATGAATTCGCCGACCGAGTTCACCCCGCCCGGAGCCGTCGGCTGCAGCGCGTCGGTCAGCTTCTCCAGTTGCCTGCGGAAGTCATCCCATTCGACGGGAACCGCGGTGCGGCTCAGCGGGATCGACGCGCCGGGGCTCAATTTCGGTCCACCGGAGTACGCCGGGACGAGCTGGATCGCCCGGGAGGTCACCAGCGACGGTGACAGGATCGCCGCACGAGCGTCGGCCGGGACCGCATACTGCTTGTCCACCGAGAAGGTCACTTTGGAGCTGGCGGGGTGCGGCTCGATCTTGTCTACTACGCCCACCGCGACGCCGAGGATCCGAACCTCGTCGCCGACGAACAGGCCGTTGGCCTCGGTGAAATACGCGGTGTATGTGCTCTTTTCAACCTTGCTCAGCAGCTTCGTGCCGACGAGGAACGAAGCCACGACGAGGGTCGCGACCAGGCTGATGCCGGTCGCTGCCCGGAGGGTGCGTCGACTTATCACTGTCCCCCCGCCTCTGCGGGTGCGGGCACGGGGCCGGGCTCCGGCGGTGGGCCCGGCGCGGGACCCGGGGAGGGCGGCTGGGACCAGATCGGGTGCGGTGCGTTCTCCGGCGGCACGGGCGGGGTGCCGGTCGGCGGGTCCACCGACTCCGACGGTAGCCCCTGGTTGGGGTCGAGGAACCGGTCATACATCCGTGCGTCGATCGTCGGTCCGCTTATCTGCCCGGGGATCAGGTTGGCCACGTAGGCCTTGAAAAAGGGTCCGGAGCCAAGGCATTCGCCGAACGACATTGCGTAGCGTTTGAACTTCGGCAGGGTCTTCTGCAGATCTTCCTTGCGGTTGTCGAGGACCTCGAGCACCCCGTTGAGCTTGTCGAGGGCCGGCTTGAGTTGGGCCCGGTTGTCATCGACCAGTCCCGAAATCTGATGCGACACCGCCGTGAGGTTGTTCATCAGCGCGTCGAGGGAATCACGTTCGTCCAGCAGCGCGGCGAGCAACGCGTTGGAATCGGCCACCAGAGTGGCGATCTGCTGGCTGCGCTTGCCGAGCACCCCGGAAACCTTGTTGGCATTGCCCAACAGGCTGCGCAGCTGCGCGTCGCGATGGTTGAGGGTCTCCGAGAACCGGGCAACGCCCTGCAGCGCGGGTTTGAGGTCCGCCGGCGTCTCCTTGAAGGTGTTGGCCAACGTCGTTAGCGCCGAAGACAATTGGACGGTATCAAGTCCGCTGATCGTCGTCGTCAGGTCGCCCAGTGCGTCGGGAAGGTCATAGGGCGAGTGGGTGCGTTCCAGCGGAATGGGGCCGCTCAGCCTTCCTTCGCCGCGCGAGGTGAGCTCGAGTATCTTGCTGCCCAGGACCGTCTCGGTCTTGATCGCCGCTTCGGTGCGGTCGCCCAACTCGACGGTTTTGCGGACCGTGAAACCCACCCGGACCTTGGTGCCCTCCAGGCGGATGTCGGAGACCCTGCCGACACCCATTCCGGAGACGCGGACCGTACCACCGCTTTTGATGCCGCCGGCCTCGAAAAAGTAGGCCGCGTAGTCGTTGGTGTTCTTGACGAACGGCAACTTGTCGTACTGGAAGGCGGCGACGGTCACGCACACAAGAACCACGCTGCCGATCACGCCGACCGTCAAGGGGCTCCGACCCGCGAGCGGCCTTATCTTGGGTAGCTTCATTGCGGCGTGCACCGCCCGCTGGGCTGGCCGAGCAGTTTGACGAAGATGGGGTTGCCCCCTTTACCGTTGAGCTTGAGCAACACTTCGCAGAAATAGAAGCCGAAGTAGTCGCCGTTCAGTCCCTGCCGGGACAGCACTTGGTAGATGTCGGGGAGCTGCTTGAGCAGGTTGTCGAAATAGTCGCGGTCGGACAACACCTGCCCGGACATGCGGTCGGTCTCGTGCACCACGTCCCTGATCGGCTGGCGCGCTTGGACAAGCAGATCGGCGACCGACCCGGCCGCCGCGTTGATGTAGGCCAGCCCGGTGGAGATGTCGTCTTTGCGCTGCGCCAAGCCGTTAACGAACTGGGACAGCTTGTCCAGGCCGTCGGAGAACTCGCGGTCGCGCGTGCCGAAGGTGTGCAAAACGGTGTTCAAGTTGGCGATCAGCTCACCGATCAGTTCGCTGCGCCCGGCCAGGGTCGAGGTCAGCGTCGAGGTCTGCGCCAGCACCGAGGCGAGAGTGCCGCCCTGGCCCTGGAAAATCCGCAGCAATTCGCCGGACAGGGCGTTGACCTGATCGGGATCCAGCGCGCGGAACAACGGCCGGAAGCCTCCGATCAGTGCGTCGACGTCCAGGGCGGGCGACGTGCGCGCCAGCGGAATCGTCGCGCCCGGCGGCAGCCGACGCGGGGACCCGGGGCCGTCTTCGAGCGCGAGATAGCGGTCCCCGATCAGGTTTTCGTAGCGCACGACGGCCTTGGTGCCATCCGTGAGTCGCACCCCTTTGTCCACCGCGAAGCCGACGGTCACCGTGCCGTCGCGATGCAGGGTGAGGTCGCCGACCTTGCCCACCTCGACCCCGGCGATGCGCACGAAATTGCCGGACTTCAACCCGGATATGTTCGTGAAAACCGCCTGATAGCCGGCGCGGTCCTCGAAGCGCAACTGCCCGAACACGGCGATCAGCGAAAACGTGAATACCAGGCAGACCGCCGTGAACAACGCGACACGCGCGACGATGGCAGACATCTTCCGTCTTCTCATGGCGGCGGCCGCCCCCCGCGGTACCAGTAGTGGGGCGGTTCGGGCGGGTTCTTGGTCGTCGGGAACCAGTTGGCCCACCACGGATTGCCCGCGGCCACATTGGTGCGGATCTCGTCGGGAGCGGCGCCCCAACCGGTGTCGGTGACCAGCGCGCGCACCGGGAAGTTGGCGCTCGGGTCGGGCAACGAGCCACAGCTGGGCTTGCCCCCCGGGCCACCTGTCGCGTTGACCTTTGGCAGGTGTCTGGGGTAGCGGTAGGGGTCGTCGCCGAAAAGCAGCGCGGCGTCGAGGATCACCGAGTAACCGTTGCCGCCCAACGCGTCCCGGCCGCCGTGATCCACGTACCATTGCGCACCCTGGAACAAGCACGTGAAGGTCGGCGAGTACTTGTTCAGCAGGGCCGTGGTCGGATCGAGCAGGTCGAAGGACCGAACGATGTTGGCCTCGTTTCTGCCGATTACGTTGATGCCGGTCTGGCTGAAGCCGGCTGCCGACAGCAGGAGCGAGTCGAGCGACCGTTGGTTTTCGGTGAGGGTCTTGCTGGTGGTTGTCGCCGAGTCGAGGATCGACAAGATATCCTGCGCCGCATTGGAATAGGCGGCCGTCGCCTTGCCGAACAACCGCCAGTCCAGGTGGATCGTCTCCATTCGGGGGTTGACGGTCAGCAACAGATTGTTCGCATTGGTGATCGCCTCGCCGATCCGTTCACCCTTGCCGCGCACCGACTCCGAGAAGGCCGACAAGATCGCGTTCAGCTTGGCCGGGTCAAGGGCCTGGATCACCGCCTGCAGGTTCTCGAAGACCGTGTTGACTTCGACGGTGACGTTGCGGGAGTGCAGCACCGCGCCGGGCTTCAGCGGAGTGGGGCTGGCCTGCTCCGGCACGATCAGGTCGACGTACTTGGACCCGAATGCGGTGGTCGATTTGATCTCGGCCTCGAGGTTGCTCGGCAGGTATTTGAACGGGCCCGGTTGCATCTTCAATTGCAGCTGGGCCGCTTTCACGTCGGTGCCAATCGAACCGACCTGGCCGACCTGCACTCCGCGCAGCTTGACCTTGGCGCCCGGTTCCATCACCAGGCCCGCCCGGTTCGACACCAGCGTCAGCGGAATGAACTCCTGAAACTTGCCGGAGAACGATCCCGCGGTCAATGCGATCAGAATCCCGACGACGATGAACAGTGTTGGCGCCCACCAGATCGGGTCGATCCTGCTGGTGCGGACTCTGTTTCGCGCGCGCGATCCGCTGTCCCGGTGATTGCTCATACGGTCATCCCGACAGGTTGAAGTTGCCGGACTGCCCGTAGACGGACAACGAAATCATCAGGCACACAAACGCCGTGACGATCATCGATGACCGGACCGAACGACCGACAGCCTCCCCCACACCGGCGGGACCACCTGTCGCGGTGAAACCGTAGTACGTGTGCACGACCATCACACCCGTCGCCATTGCCAGCACCGCCGCGAAAGACCACAACAGGTCGGTGGGACGCAAGAACGTGGAGAAGTAGTGCTCGTATACGCCGCGTGACTGGCCGTAGATGTAGAGCGTGCCGAACTTGGCCGCAAAGAATGACATCAGCACCGCAACGGCGTACAGCGGGATCACGACGAGGACGCCGGCGATGATTCGCGTCGACGACAGATAGGTGATCGAACGGATGCCCATCACCTCGAGCGCGTCGATCTCCTCGTTGATGCGCATCGCGCCCAGCTGCGCCGTCGTGCCTGCGCCGATCGTCGCGGCCAATGCCACCCCGGCCGTGCAAGGCGCGATCATGCGGACGTTGAAGAACGCCGACAGAAATCCTGTCAGCGCCTCGACGCCGATGTTGGACAAGGTGTCGTAGCCCTGTACCGCGACCAGGGCACCGGTAGTCAGGGTCAGGAAGCCGATGATGCCCACGGTGCCCCCGATCACCGCCAGTGCACCGCTGCCCATACCCATCTCGGCGATAATTCGCAGCACTTCCCCCGGGTAGCGCCGGACCGCATCGACGGTGGCGGCCAACGATTTTCCGTAGAACTCGGTCTGTTCGCCCACCCGCCGGGCGGCGGCCGCCAATTTAGGTCCAAGAGCGACCAACCATAGGGGCTCGTGTGCGGCATCGGTCATTTGGCGGTCACCTTCACGCCGAGGGCCGTGATCACGATGTTGATGAAGAACAACGCCATGAATGAGAAGACGACGGTCTCGTTCACCGCGTTGCCGACACCTGTGGGCCCGCCGCCCACCGACAGGCCCTTGTAGCAGGCGATCAGCCCGGCCGACAACCCGAACAGGGTCGCCTTGATGAGTGAGATCACCACCTGGGGCAGCCCGGTGAGCAGTGTCATCCCCGCGATGAAGGCACCCGGCGTGACGTGCTGAACGAAGACCACGAAGATGTAGCTGCCCGTCAACCCCGTCACCGCGACCACCGAGTAAAGCAGCAACGCGACGAAGGTCGCCGCGATAATCCGCGGAACCACCAGCGCCTGAACCGGATTGACGCCGATCACCTTCATCGCGTCGATCTCCTCGCGGATGGTGCGCGCGCCCAGGTCGGCGCACATCGCGGTCGATCCGGCGCCGGCGACGGCCATTGCGGTCACGACCGGCCCCACCTGGGTAACCGATGCCAGCGCGGCACCGGCACCTGAGAGGTCCCCGGCGCCGATCTCGACGAGCAGGATGTTGAGGACGAACACGATCAGCACGGTGTACGGAATCGACAGCATGATCGTCGGAAAAATCGAAACCCGGGCCACGAACCAGATCTGCTCGAGAAGCTCACGCCATGCCCACGGACCCCTTACCGTGCCAACCAGTGACTCGAGGCTGAGCAGAAAGAACTGGCCCAGCGCGTTCATGGGCCTTGCGACCGTCGTGCCGTTCATCGGGTCTGTTCAGTCCCTCCGAGCGTCCATACGCCCATACGGCTCATGCGGCCCCCGTTTACGTGAATGAAGCGAAACTTCGTGATTACCGTCACCGCAAATGATTAGCGGCGTTCAGCGCGCAATCCGGCCACCCCACCTGGCTGCACACACAAGACACTCCCGGAGCCTAAAGGCAACGCGATGCGGGGCCGAAGGGTTGGAATCAAGCAGAAGAAATCTGGCAAAGCTCAGCCGGCGCCCGCGCCACCCTCGGCAATCCGGCGGACCGCATTCAGGAAGACGTCGATCTCCTCGAAAGTGTTGTAGAAGGCAAACGACGGGCGGACCGTGGCTTCCAATCCCATGCGGCGCAGGATCGGCTGCGCGCAGTGATGGCCGGCGCGCACCGCAATGCCTTCGGCGTTGAGCGCCTTGCCCACCTCGAGCGGTTCGTGTCCGGCCAACACGAACGACAGCACGCTGGCCTTTTCGGTGGCGGTGCCCACCAGGCGGACACCCGGGATGTCGGCCAGCCGCGGAGTCGCGTAGTCCAGCAGCGCGCGCTCGTGCGCGGCGATGCGGTCGATGCCCAACCGCTCGACGTACCGCAGCGCCTCCCCGAGGCCGACGGCGTCGGCGATGTTGCCGGTGCCGGCCTCGAACTTGCTGGGCGGCCCCTGATACAGCGAGCGTTCGAGCGTCACGTCGGCGATCATGTTGCCGCCGCCCTGCCACGGCGGTGTTTCGGCGAACGCCTCCTCGGTCCCGTAGAGCACGCCGATTCCGGTGGGACCGTAAATCTTGTGGCCGGAGAAGGCGAAGAAATCGACGCCCAGCTCCGAGACATTGACCGGCAGGTGCTGAATCGACTGGGCCCCGTCGATCAGCACCCGCGCGCCGTAGCGGTGTCCCAACTCCACGATCTGATCGACCGGTGTCACCGTGCCCAGCGCGTTGGACACTTGGGTGGCCGCCACCAGTTTCGTCTTGGGCCCCAGCAAATCCTCGAATTCCGACAACAGCAAATTGCCGGCGTCATCGACCGGAGCAACTTTCAAAACCGCACCGGTCTGCTGCGAAAGCAGTTGCCACGGGACGATATTGGCGTGATGCTCCAAATGGGTAATGACGATCTCGTCCCCGGGTAGCAAATGCTTTCCGCCCCATGCGTAAGCCACCAGGTTGATTGCTTCCGTGGTGCCGCGCACGAAGACGATTTCTTCGTCTTTCGCGGCGCCGATGAATCGCCGAACCGTATTGCGCGCTTCTTCGTAGGCATCGGTAGCGCGGGCCGCCAACTCGTGCGCCGCGCGGTGAATGTTGGAGTTCTCGTGGGCGTAGAAGTGCGACAGCCGGTCGATCACCGCCTGCGGCTTTTGGGTGGTCGCGGCGTTGTCGAACCAGATCAGCGGCTTGCCGTTGACGGTCTCCTTCAGGATGGGAAAATCCGCCCGCACCGCGTTGACGTCGAAAACCTCGTGCTCGTCGGGTAATTGAGGTACGGCATCTGTCTTGGTCAGGAAGTGATACAGATGCTCGTCACCAACGGGCGCAACCGGTGGAGCGTCGGACCAGCCCAGGTCGAGCACCGCGGGCGCCTCGGGAAGCCACGAAGGCACCACTGGCACCGAGCCACGCGGGGCCACCGGCGCGGCGGGCGCCGCCCCCGCCAGCACGCCGGGCACGGCCGGCACGATGCCCTGGCTGGGTACCGCGAAGGCGGTGAGGTCAGCGATGCCGGGCGGCAGATAGGGATCGGCGACGCTCGCGGTCGCCTCGCCGGCCGAGGGCGCCGCCGTCGCATCGGGCACGTTGCCGCGGGGGGCTACGGGCACCGTCTGCGGCGGCCCTTCGGGCTCGGGGGATGTCGGCGCAGGGACGTATATGTCGGTGAAGCCGATGGCGGGAACCGCTGGCAGGAAAGGATCGGACGTGCCCGCGGCCGCCTGTCCGGCCGATGTGGCGGCGGTCGCATCCGGCACGCCGCCGCGCGGGGCGACCGGTGTCGTCTGGGGTGGGCTGTCGGGCCCGGGCCGGATGCTGGCCGCATACAGCTGGGTGGCCAGCGCCGCGAGTTCGGCGGCGCTGATGGGCAGCTCGCTCTCGGCGTCTACCGCTCGGTACTCACTTGTACTCATGGAACTGGTCCACGGCGACGTCGTCGAGCACACCGAGCGCGTCGTCGGTGAGGACGGCAAGGGAGGTGTACAGGGTGACCAGGTAGCTCGCGATCGCCGACTGGTTGATGCCGGTGAACCGCACCGACAGCCCCGGCGCCTGCTCGCCGACCAAGCCCGGCTGGAAAAGGCCCACCACCCCCTGGCGTTCCTCGCCGGTGCGCACCAGGACGAATTTGGTCTTGCCGTCTTCCACCGGCACCTTGTCCGACGGAATCAACGGAATGCCCCGCCAGGTGATGAACTGCGCGCCGAACAGGCTCACCACAACTGGCGGCACACCCCGGTACGTGGCCTCACGGCCGAACGCGGCGATGCCGAGCGGGTTGGTGAGGAAGAAGCTGGGCGTCTTCCATACCTTGGTGATCAGTGCGTCCAGGTCGTCGGGCGTCGGAGCGCCGCCAAGCGTCTGGATTGTTTGCTCCGGGGTCGCCTGCGCCAGCAGGCCGTACTCCGGGCTGTTGACCAATTCGAACTCCTGGCGTTCCTTGATCGTCTCGATGGTCAGCCGCAACTGCTGGGCGATCTGGTCGTGCGGGCTCGAATACAGGTCGGACACCCGGGTGTGGATGTCGACCAAGGTCGAAATCGATCGCAGCGTGTATTCGCGCGGACTCGTCTCGTAGTCGACGTAGGTCTCCGGCAGCGGTTCTTCGCTGCCGGCGCCCTCTTCGGCCTTGATCGCGACATTCTCGGGGTTGACCACGCGGTTGACCCGGTACAGGCCGGCTTCCACCGGCACCCAGCTCAGCAAGTGGAGCAACCAGCGCGGCGTGATGGTCGAGAGCTGCGGGACGGTCTTCGTCGCGTTGGCGAGCTGGCGAGCCGCGAGATCGCCAAGTGCCTGGGACTCACTTTGAGCCGAAGTCATCGGGGTCCTTTCGTGCTCGGTCGAACGCCGCAGCGAGTGCGGCAGGTCCATGATCACCCACTGTCAGCGGGGGCGCGCGCCGAGCGTAGGCAGGCGCGGAAGCGAAACAGAAGGTTTACACCGACGCTGAGTCAAATCAAGGAAACGAGCCCGAAATCTGACAGTGACATTTGCGAGCCCTATAGTAGGGCACATGCAACAGGCCCTTCCGCTGCGCTTCGTTCCTTCGCGCTGCCTCGCCGCGGACTGTTGTTGTTGCTGTTGTTGATTTCCTGACGCCCTCTGATGCTGTAGAAATCCTCGCGCTTTCCCCGCAACGGGTTAGGACTCGCACCCCGCCCGGCGGTATGGATGCGCCAGCCAAACCCTTCAGGAAGATCAACCACCCATGACCGTGTTATCGATGCCCAACCGCGCCTTGGCGCAGGTCGCAACCCGTCGGCGCGTGCTGGTTCGGCCGGCCACCGGAGTCGCCCGCATGACGCGCTACCGAGGTGGCACCTACTCCCACACCGTGGACAGGATCGTGTTCACCGACGGCAGCGCTGCGCGCACCGACCTGATCCGGCTACATCCCAACCTGCTGGCCTACTCGCTGGACTTCACCGGCATCGCACCGCACCTGCCGTCGAGCTACCGCCTGGGCACCTGGTCCGCCCTGCCCCACCTGCGCGCCGGCGGCTGCGAAGCAGCAGTCGACTGGATCCTGCGCCACTCGTTCCCGGTGCGTCCCATCGCCGAACTGAGCCGACGATTGCGCACCGCCGGCTACCCGCTGGGGCCGGCCAACCTGAGCGAGCACGAAGCCATCGCGGCAACCCAGGCCGCGATCTGGCATTTCACCAACGGCCTGGCGTTGGATACCCGGCCGCTGAACGAGCCCGTCGCCGTAGACCGCTCCGCCGGGCCGACGGTCACCTTCGAATTCGACGGACAACCACAACTGGGCGGCTACTCGGTATGGGCGGCCTCCGACACCGCCATCGGTTTGAAACTGCAAAAGTCGGCCAATGGCGTTGATTGGCAAGATGTTTCGGGCTCTAACGTGACGATTCCCGGCAAGGGGCGCCACCGACGCACCCTCGGGATTGGCAGCACGCTTTCGGCCACTAGCCACGGCGGCGGTGGGCGCGGCTACCGCTACTATCGGCTCGTCGCAACGACGCATACCGCCGGCGCGACAATCGGCGATGTGCGGTTCTGGCTGACCGGTGCTCGCCACTACCGCAATGCCGATCGGGTCGTGCACCTCTACAATTACCTACTCACCGGGGCAAGCAATGCCTTGCGCAACTCCGAAGAGCCGCGACTGGTCGATACTCATGCAACCGCTGAATCCGAACTCATAGGACCGTTCCAAGTGCGAATCCCCTTGAGCCTCAGCGCCGCCGGCGGACACACGCTTGTTGACGCCGACGGTTTGGACGTCGACGACATCGTTCAACCGGGAACGGACTTTTACGTGCGTCCCGCGCCGGGTACATCCGCAATGACAATGACCGCAACAACACCGCACAACCTCGCCGGGCGGGTACTGACCGGCGAGGCATTTGCGGGGGCGTCGCAGCGATTCACGCCCATTGCCCTTATCGTGCCAATAGACGTTGCCATCGAATTCGACATCACCTGGCAGGCCGACGAGCCCTGTACCGACACCGCCTAAGGAAGTTTCATGAGCATCGCCGATGACGTCACACAGCTGATCGGAAACACGCCCCTGGTTCGGCTGAACCGGGTCACCGACGGCGTGGGCGCGGACGTTGTGGCCAAGCTGGAATCCTTCAATCCTGCCGCGAGCGTGAAGGACCGCCTCGGGGTGGCGCTGATCGACGCGGCCGAGGAAGCGGGGCTGATCAAGGAAGACACGATCATCCTCGAGCCGACGAGCGGGAACACCGGCATCGCGCTGGCGCAGGTGGCGGCGGCACGGGGCTATCGGCTGGTCCTGACCATGCCCGAGACGATGAGCATCGAGCGGAGGAAGCTCCTGCTCGCCTACGGCGCCGAACTGATCCTGACTCCGGGACCGGACGGCATGCCTGGTGCTATCGCCAAGGCCGAGGAACTGGCCAAGACCGACCAGCGATATTTCGTGCCCCAGCAGTTCGAGAACCCGGCCAACCCGGCGATTCACCGCAAAACCACCGCCGAGGAGATCTGGCGCGACACCGACGGCAAGATCGACATCTTCGTGTCTGGAGTCGGCACCGGCGGCACGATCACCGGCGTCGCCCAGGTCATCAAGGAGCGCAAACCGTCGGTGCAGTTCATTGCCGTCGAGCCGGCCGCATCGCCCGTGCTGTCCGGCGGCCAGAAGGGGCCCCACCCGATCCAGGGCATCGGCGCGGGGTTCGTCCCGCCGGTCCTGGACCTGGACCTGGTCGACGAGATCATCACCGTCGGCAACGACGACGCGATCAACTTGTCCCGACGGCTGGCCCGCGAAGAGGGACTGCTCGTCGGCATCTCCTCGGGCGCGGCAGCGGTGGCCGCGCTGCAGGTGGCGCGCCGGCCCGAGAACGCCGGCAAGCTCGTCGTCGTCATCCTCCCCGACTTCGGCGAGCGGTATCTGAGCACATCGCTGTTCGCCGACGTGGCGGATTGACCATGCTCGCGGCCATGCGGCAAGACATTCGGGCGGCCAAGGAGCGGGATCCCGCTAAGCCCACCACGCTGCAGGTCATCTTCGCCTACCCGGGCGTGCACGCGATCTGGGGCCACCGGATCAGCCACCGGCTGTGGAACCGCGGCGCCAGGCTGGCCGCGCGGACGCTCGGGGAGTTCACCCGCATCTTCACCGGGGTCGACATCCACCCCGGCGCCGTCCTCGGCCCCGGCCTGTTCATCGACCACGCGACCGGCGTGGTGATCGGGGAGACGGCCGAGGTGGGCGAAGACGTCACGCTGTATCACGGCGTCACCCTCGGCGGCAGCGGCGCGGACACCGGGAAACGCCACCCGACCGTCGGCGACCGGGTGACCATCGGCGCCGGGGCCAAGGTCCTGGGCGCGATCAAGGTCGGCGACGACAGCCGGATCGGGGCCAACGCCGTGGTGGTCAAGCCGGTCCCGTCGAGCTCGGTGGTCGTCGGGGTCCCCGGGCAGGTCATCAGTCGCCACGGCGGGGGCAGCCCTGACGACTCGATGATGCCCGACCTGGTGGGTGTCAGCCTGCAGTCCCTGCTCACCAGGGTGGCCAAGCTGGAGTCGGTGAACGACGGGCCGCAGAACGGCCGCGTGATCCGCCCGCCCGAGGCCGGGGTGTGGCACGGCGAGGACTTCTCGATCTGAGCGCGAACGTACCCGGCGCCGCGAAGTGAGCAAGGGTTAAATCCCTTGTGAGCCAAATACATATGTCACACGGCCGTCCCGTGAGGATGTCCTATAGTGGGTGTATGCCACAGGTCCTCGGGCGCCGCGTCGTGACGCGCTGTTGCGCCGGGCCCTGTTGTCGTTGATTCCCTGACATTTCGCGCTTTTCCGCGAGGTGGCGTTAAACATGGCTTCACCCAAATACTTTCAGGAAACCCTTCTATTCCATTGCGTAGCAAGATAACTCATTTTCAGGAGGTGGTCGACAGATGATCGAAAGCCTTGCGAGCCAGCGGCATCTCGATCCGAGCCGTCAGCAAGCCAGTCGAGCTCTCGATACGGCGGTGGGGATACTCGTCGGGTGGCGCAGGTACAGCACTTATGCCGCATTTCGGGAGCTGCTCAGCGCCAGCGAGCGGCACGATGTACCGCTGTTCAAGCTGGCTTCGGCTCTGGTTGCGTTGGCCAGCGGAGGCGCCGATAGTGAGACCGGCGCCGGCGCGGCCCGGCTGGCCGCGGAAAGGGAATGGGGTCTGAACTACCTGCTGTGACCGGCGCCGAGTTCGCCGGGGATCATCCCCGGTCGCCCGCCGGGTCGTTGGGGTGCGGGCTCAGCGGCGTCACCTCGTCGGTCCGCCAGACGCGCAGGGGCATCGAGGCGAGCACCTGCTCGAGTTCCCGCGCGTCGGTTGCGGCGAACAGGCCGAGAGTGCGCCATTCGCCCGGTTGCAGCGGCGGACGCCACAGCCGCAGCAGGTGCCCCTGCTTGGCCAGTTCGCGGGAATGCGCGGCCTCCCGGGCGCGGATGTCGTCGACGGCTTCCGGCGGCGTTCCATCAGGAACGCGCGTGGTCATGGAAACCAGGAATTCCATGGGCCCTCCTGAAAGGCGTTGTGCACGACGCCAATACCCGCTGGGACCGATGGGTTCCGCCGCCGACATTCTCGAGGGGTTCGCTATCGGAGGCCGCGCCCTTCGGCACCGGCGGGCGGCTGAGCCTCACTTCGCTCCCCCGCCTGGACTCGAACCAGGAACCCTTCGGTTAACAGCCGAATGCTCTGCCAATTGAGCTACAGGGGACTAACCCGATCGCGGGACGACTCTAGCTTACTGCCATACGTGTACCCAACTAGCCGGACCGGGGATTGTCAGTGGCCACCTATGGCCTCAACCGCATGGACATTGCCGACGGCGGGCGCCGTGGCGCGCAAACCCGAGCTCATGAAGTACGTGCTGGGCCCGATCCTGCACGTCTACCGCATGGACGTGCCCGATCGCATCGACATCGGCACGCAAGGTTCAGCGCGATTCTGTCTGTTCGGAATCATTCCCGGATGGACCCACCACATCACCGTCAAGCGGCTGGATCGAGATCGAAACCGACGATCGATGGCGCGGCGCCCCCACCCGCCTTTTCGTCCGACTCATGTTCCGTCACCGCCACCACCGCTGGCACAGACTCTCCCGACCCGACTTGGCTCAACTTGGTGCGCACGTCAGCGGGATATTGATGAGGGCGTGGCGGAGGTCGGCGGGTAGCGGGCCGGCAGAGAGTGGCGGGTTTGGTTGTCGGCCATGATTTCCAAGATCCGATAGCAGCGGGTAGAGCAAACGAAATTCTGTAGGCTCCAACCTGTTTCAGCTTCGATACGATGCTGCTCACCAACCTAGTTGTTTGTTGGTGGTGGCTGCGGCTGAAAGGGTTCGTACCACCACCAGTCGGCGCGCTCGCCGGTGGGCCCGGGGCACGGCGGGACGGCGGGCGGGGCAAGGTTGGGCGGACGCGCGAGCGATCCTGTACGGAGTGGTTGGCCGGAGCTGTCGGTGACGATGAGATCGGCTGCGGGTCCGGTGAGGGTGATGACGCCCCGGTGGTGCAACCGGTGGTGATAAGGGCATACCAGCACCAGGTTGGCCAACTCGGTGGGGCCGCCGTCTTCCCAGTGCCGGATGTGGTGGGCGTGCAGACCGCGGGTGGCACCACAGCCGGGAACCGCGCACGTGGGATGGCGGTGTTCGAGCGCGCGGCGAAGCCGCCGGTTGATCTGGCGGGTCGCTCGGCCGGCGCCGATGAGCTGGCCGTCACGTTCGAACCAGACTTCACACGTGGCATCACAGGTGAGGTATCGGCGTTCGGCCTGCGTGAGCAGCGGACCCAGATGCAGCGCGGCGGCGCGCTGCTGGGCGTCGACGTGCACCACCACCGTGGTGTGCTGCCCGTGTGGCCGGCGGGCCGCCTCGGCGTCCCATCCGGCCTCGACCAGACGCATAAACGCCTCGAGGGTGCCCGGCAACGGCGGCGCGACATCTGATGCACAGTCGCCGTTGACGCGATCGTGTTTCCACTCGGCGATCAGCGCATCACGATGAGACGCCAGTGCCGCGTCGAACTTCGCCGCGTCCAGGTGCGGAAGTGTGATCCGCCAACAGGTGAACTCCTCGTCGGAGGTCTTGGTGATCGAGGCCTGCGGTTGCGGCCGAGAATCGGGTTCGGGTCGCGGTTCCAGCTTGACCGCGGTGCGCAGCTGGTTGACCGTGGCCCAACGCGCCAACTGGGCGTAATGCTCATCAGATCCCTCACCCGCCCGCGCCGCGATCACCCCGACCTGATCCAGCGACAGCCGGCCCTCCCGCATGCCCCGCGCACAGCGGGGAAACGCCTCCAGCCGGCGCGCGACGGTGGTGATCGTGTGGGCGTTTGCTGATGACGAGCC
>NZ_JAOPWB010000124.1 GCF_025965855.1 Mycobacterium sp.
GGCGCTCACGGCACCACCTCTTGGGCCAGCCCAACACCCCTGAACCGCCAATACCGACACCACGACAACACCAAAGTCGGATGCTGTCCGTCAAGAACCGTGCCCACAACCCACTTGACACGACCTACAGCCAGCTAGAGCAGACTGGTCCCGGCGTCCACCGGAAGCACGACACCGGTGACATAACGAGAGGCGTCAGAAGCAAGCCACACAATGGCTTCGCTTACATCGCCGGTCTCTACCCACGGCGTGTCGAGAAGGGTATTCGCCCGTAAGGCGGGCTCGACATCAGCAAGGCTCGGATGCTCGAGATCCGGCCGGAACAGCTCGTACAAGCGGTCGTTCCAGATCATGTCAGATCCCACCATCGTCGGACACACGGCGTTGACGCGGATCTTGTGCCGGCCGAGCTCGAGCGCCAACGTCTTCATGAGTCCGATCACTCCGGCCTTCGAGGCGACGTAATCCGAGCAGTTCTCGACCGCCCTGATACCGAGCGCTGAACTGGTGAAGATGATCGAGCCGCCGTTGTCCGCATGCAGCATCTGCGGCACGACGGCTCGCGCGGTGTTGAAAGAGCCGGTGAGGTTGATGTCGATGACCTCGCGCCATTGCTTGGGGTCCACGTCCCACGTCATCGAGCCGGGCCCGAAGATGCCGGCGTTCACCGATACGATGTCGATCGGCCCCAATGCATCGACGGCCTCATCGACGAAGCGCTGGAGTTCTTCGGGATCGCGAACGTCAGTAGTGCGGGCGAACGCGGTACGACCGGCATGCTCGATAGCCTTCACGGTCTCGGCAAGGTCGGATTCAGTCGCACCCGGATAAGCGGGACTCTCTAGGTCGCGGCAGATGTCGAGGACTGCGACGTTGGCACCTTCTTGTGCCAGGCGAACCGCATGGGACCGACCCTGCCCCCGCGCCGCTCCGGTGACAAGTGCTGTCCGTCCGAGAAACTGAGTCATCGCTATGTTCCTTCCGTGCGACTGAACAAATGGGTCACCAGCCTCGATCGACCCCTTGGGAAGACCTCATCCGCAGATTTCACGAGATCGCCTGTGCAATTGCGTATTTGGTTGCGCTGGCTTGGGACTGCCTGAACTGTTGCCAACATCGGGCACAACGCGATGTCGAAATGGTCAATGCGCAAACGTGATCGGGTCGGGGGGGTCGAACGAGAATGAGTCGGGTTCGCGCCACATGGCCCACAGTGAGGGGCCGCCGTCGGGGGTAGCGATCTCGCCGGTGACTTCGAAGCCGAACCGCTGGTAATAGGGGACATTATCTGGATTGGTCGATTCGAGGTATGCCGGCAGATTTTCGGTATCGCAGCGATCTAGTCTGGATCGCAGCAGCGCCTGTGCGAATCCGGCGCCGCGGACGGTCGGATCGCTGCCTATGACGGCCAAATACCAATGCGGTTGGTTGGGGTGGTTGCGCTTGACCGATTCCTCGACGTCTCGAACGACCCTGGCGCGGGTGCGCAGAGCCCACAACAGGCCTGGCGTCATCCGCAGTTCCTCTTGCCGCGTTGGTTTCCACCGACCAAGTGGATCCCATAATGTCGCCGCGACAACGGCCCCGTCTGCCATGGCGACCTCGACGCCGCCGCCAGCCAGGAAGTGATGCCGGGTCATCGTGGTGAACATGCCCGCCAGCGCGCGCTCACGGACGTGGTCGTCGGGCACCATCCACTTCATGAGTGGATCGTGGTAAAACGCCCGGCCGAGCATGCGAGACAGCGGCGGCACATCGGTGCGGTCCGCACGGCGCACATTGTGAACATCGGTTGTCATCTCGGATCCTCCTGGTCATGGCGAAAAGCATTGACCTGCAGTGCCGCCGAGAGCAGCGGCGCGGTATGTCAGAGCTCGTGGGTGGCGATGAGCATGTCTGCGGCCCGTTCGCCGATGACCACGCACGGGGCCATGGTGTTGCCGGTGGTGATGCGCGGCATGACGGAGGCGTCGGCGATGCGGAGGTTGTCGATGCCGTGAACGCGAAGGGTGCCGTCAACCACGGACATGGAGTCCCTGCCCATCTTCGCGGTGCCGCAGGAGTGCCAGTAGCTGGTCACGGCATCGCGGACGAAGTCTTCCAGGTCGCGGCATTTCAGTTTGCCCGGTATGACCTCGCGACTGACGAACTGGCGCAGCGGATCGGCATTGCCGATTTCGCGGCACAATTCCACACAGCCGATGGCGGCCTTGAGGTCATCGGGATCGCCGAATGTGTTGGCGTCGATGTGAATCGGATCGCGTGGGTTCCCCCCGGTCAATTTCAGACGCCCCCGGCTCTTGGGGTGCGCCAGGCCGCCGGCCAGCGTCCAACCCGACGGTGGCAACCCGAATCGGGCGGCGGCTTCGTCGCTGCTGGCGATGGGCACCTCGGCTTGGCAGATGAACACGTCGGGCGTCTCTGAGTCGGAGATCGTCGAGTACACCGTCGACTCGGACATGTTGTTGCGCGGCGGAAGGGGCACCTGATCGTGCCAGACGCAGTACACGGCGACGTGGTCCTGAAAGTTGCGGCCCACTCCGCTAAGGTGCTGGCGCACCGGAATGCCGACGCGCTGCAGCTCGGTCTCGTCGCCGAGGCCGGAGTACATCAACACTTTGGGGGTGTGCATGGCGCCCATAGACAGCACGACTTCCGCGTCGGCTCCGATATCCAGTGTTGTTCCGCGGTACGAGATCTCGACACCGGTGGCGCGGTCGCCGTCGAAGGTCACCCGCATCACGAGGGCCTGGGTGAGGACCGTCAAGTTGGGTCGGTCCATGTAGGGGTAGGTGTAGGACCGGAATATGGATTCCCGTCTGCCGTTTCGGGTAAGGACGTCACTGATCGCTGCTCCGCCTGGACCTTCCATCATCCGTCCGTTCGGATTCTCGAAGGTGGGTATGCCGATTGAGCGGGCAGCCGTAACGGTGGCCGGCGCCAGCGGGCTGGGCTCGGGGGCCGGTTGCACGAAAACCGGCCCACCGGTACCGCGATACTGCGGGTCCGGAGCACCATGCCAGTCTTCGATGCGGCGATAGATGCCGAGCACCGCGTCATAGCCCCAGCCGGGGTCACCGGCTTCGTCGGCGAAGTAGTCCCAGTCGCTCCGATGTCCGTGGGCCCAGATCATCACGTTGATGGCCGATCCGCCGCCCAGCACTTTGCCCATCGAGAAGGGAATGGATCGCCCGTTGACCCGTGGGTTCGGTAATGACCGGAAGCCCCAGTCACGTTCGCTGCCCAGATTGGACGGCCACTGGCTTGCGTCGATAACGCCGGGGCTGGTGTCGTCACCGCCGGCTTCCACAAGTAGCACACTGACGTCGGGGTTCTCCGCCAAGCGCCGGGCCACGACCGAGCCCGATGAGCCCGCACCGCAGACGATAAAGTCATACCGCGGTTTCAACGCGAACGTCAGGCGTTCCTGATTGACGCGGACCCGTTCGGAAGCCTCGTGTGCCAGTCGGGACGAGACACCGATCGGGTGATGTGCGGGTTCGGTTGGCATTGCAGGCTGCTCCTCGCTTTAGCTGTGTCACAACCAGATTCGCACCGGGAGCGCAGTTCATCTAGGCCGCTGTTCTCCTGGTAGCACTGTGGACATGATGCGGCCACCGTCGGGGGCGTCGGATGCCGCAGACGCCTGACGACCTCCTCCGCGTCCGCGCGCGATCGCGTGAGGAAGCTCGCCACAGGGACCTGTTGCTAGTGACGTGCCCACGGTTTGCGGCGACGTCCATCGACGTAAAGCGTTGGTGCCCAGGGTCTAGGCGGTGCTACGCCAACGGATGCGCGAGGCTGGAAAGCAGACGCAGGCGCTCCTCCGACGGTGATCCCGGTTCTGCCTGGTAGGCAACGAGTGCCTGGCGTGTATCCGGAAGAACGAACGCCCGGTAGCGCAGCTCCAGCGGGCCTACTTGAGGATGATCGAACAGGGCGGGACCGCTGGTCTTCTGCTTGACATCCTGGCGAGCCCACAAGGTGCGGAATCGCTGGCTGGCGATGCTCAGCTCGCCGATTAGCGACTGCAGCTCGGGATCGTTGTTGCTGTCCTCGGCGACGATAAAGCGCAGCCAGGACACCAGGACGGCGGTAACCGCATCCCAATTGCGCACCCACTCGCGCACTTCAGGCTCCAGGAACACCGCGCGCAGATGGTTGAACCCTGGAGCAAAGTGCGGCATCAATGCCCGGGCCAACGGGTTGGCGGCCAGGACGGTCATCCGGCGGTCCTGAAAATACGCCGGAGTCAGGGGCCAGCTGTCGATCATCGTCGGAATGCCGGGATCGAGTCGCTCGACGGCTGAGCGGCGGCGGCGACGGGGCGCGGGACGCGCCAGATTGCGCATGTACTGCACGGCGTCATCATTGAGTTGCAGCGCCTGGGCAAGGTTTTCGAGGACCTGATCGGAGGGCTGGCGTTCGCGGCCTTGTTCAAGTCGCAGGTAATACTCGGCGCTGATGCCGGCCAACATGGCGACTTCTTCGCGGCGCAGACCCACTACCCGCCTGCGGTCGCCCTCGTGCAGACCCACGTCGGCGGGCTTCACGAGATCGCGCCGGCTCCGAAGAAACGTCGCCAACCCGTTCGGATCAGCCATGAGCCAACGATATCGCCGTCCTGTCGAACGAGGGTAGCCCTGCTGCTACCAGGAACGACCCTGCCTGGTAGAGCTGGCTCATCACCCGCATGATCGATTTCATGACGGGTGAACGGGTTCTGGTGACGGGCGGCTCCGGGTTTCTAGGGTCGCATTGCATCGTCGCCCTGCTCAACACCGGATACCGAGTGCGCACGACGGTCAGAGCACCGAACCGCGAAGCAGAGGTGCGCGAAGTGATAGCCGCCGGCAGGGCCGGTGGCGATAGCCGTCTGCTGGTCGTGCCGGCCGATCTGAAGTCCGACCGAGGCTGGGCTGAAGCAGTCGACGGTTGCGACTATGTTCTGCATACTGCCTCCCCGTTCCCTTTTGACGAACCGGCCAGCGAGGACGATGTGATCGTTCCAGCCCGGGATGGGGCACTGCGAGTGCTGCGTGCTGCCCGCGATGCTGGGGTGCGAAGGGTCGTCATGACGTCGTCGTTCGCCGCTATCGGATTCGGCCACGCCGATACCGGCCGGGAGTTCACCGAGGACGACTGGACCAATATCGACGCAGATGGCCTCAGTGCCTACATCAAGTCCAAGCCCGTCGCCGAGCGCGCCGCATGGGATTTCATCGACCGCATGGGTGGTGGAACCGAACTGACCGTAATCAACCCGGTTGGCATTTTCGGCCCCTCGCTGGGCGCTAATCTCTCCAGTTCTGTCCGGTTAATCGCGATGATGATCAACGACGGACCGGTTCCCAACATGGCGTCACCGATCGTCGACGTGCGGGACGTCGCCGACCTGCACGTGCGCGCAATGACCCATCCTGGCGCCGCTGGGCAGCGCTTTATCGCCAGCTGTGACGATGCTCCGCTCACCATGCGCGAAATCGCCTACATGCTACGGAATTGGACGGGTGCTCACACGGTCACCGACGCGCCGGCCGTCGGAGAGAGCCCACGCCCGTCGAATCAAAAAGCGAAGTCGGTCTTGGGTTTTGCGCCCAGATCAGCCGAAGAGGCGCTAGCCGCCACCGCCCGCAGCCTGTCAACGGCGCGGCTTCTGGATGTTCGCCACTGAACGTAGCGTCGCTTTCCCGAGCAATGCTCAGAACCTGTGGATGGTTCTCGGCCTGGTGACGTGAAGGGGCGCACCTTCCCGAGGGTGATCTCAATGTCCAAGTAGGTCTGATCAAGAGCCGGCGTTGACGCGCTGGTTCGGGAAGGTACGCCCATGCTCAAGGTTGTCCACGACGCGGATGGGTCCAACGAGAACCGCACGGCGGGCGCGTCGTTGCTCGACGAGATCGTGCGTGACGGTGCACGGGCGATGCTCGCAGCTGCGTTGCAGGCCGAGGTCACCGCCTACATCGATGCCCATGTCGGCGAGGTCGACGAGAACGGGTATCGGCTGGTGGTGCGCAACGGCTACCACGGCGAACGCGAGGTGTTGACCGCCGCGGGTGCGGTGGGCGTGCGGGCGCCGAGGGTCAACGACCGTCGCATCGACGCCGAGACCGGGGAACGTCGCCGGTTCTCCTCGGCGA
>NZ_JAOPWB010000199.1 GCF_025965855.1 Mycobacterium sp.
CGAGCCGCGGCGTGGCGACCCCACGTTGTTGACCAATATGTCGAGCCGATCGCCCGCCGCGGCCACCAGGCTGGCGGGACCGTTGGGCTCGGCGAGGTCGACGATGACCGACTGGACCGCTCCCCCGTCGACCAGCTCGGCCAACTCGGGGCTGATGGTTCGCGACCCGGCGATGACCCGGGCGCCTTCCTCAACGAAACGGCGGGTCACCGCCAAGCCGATGCCTTTGCTGGCACCGGTCACGACCGCTACTTTGCCGCCCAGACCCAGTTCCACGCCCACTCCCTCGCACGCCCCGCGATGTCGTCGTCAAAACATACCCACGACGCCGGGCCAAGTGACCACCGGTCACCCGCTCGCCATAACCCGTGTGACGCAATCACATGTGACCGATAAGAATTGACGGACTATGGAGGCACACGGCTACCCCGCGACGTGGCTGGAAAACGCCCGTCGTCGGCGCGTGCCTGCGGACGCCGTCGATGAGATCGCCCGACGGCACGCCATCACGCCGGAGCGCTTTGAAATCCTCGAGAAGGCGGAGGAGATAAGGGACCCGCACGGCAAGTCCTACTTCCTGCTGCCGCCGCGCACCGGCGGGGACGACGCGCGCAGGGTGACGCTGATGACTTACGTCCTCAACGCGGGCACCGACTACGGCAAACCGGGCCCGTGGCCCGCTAAAATTCCAGACTTTTCCGATACACCCTACTGCGCCGCCGAGGTCGCGCGGATCATCAAGCGGCAGAAGGCAAATCGCTGGAGTTATGCCCGGGACGTCCGCTTCGTCCACCGCAACGGGGGGCGCCTCGTGACGACCCCGAACGGCATCCTCATGGGCATGGGCGGCAATTGGCTCCAGCGGCAGTTCAGCCGGCGCGGCGGCACCACCTGGGGTGACATCTTCATGGTCAACGGGGGCGCGCTCACCGACCCCGCGGAGCGGCTCCGCCGGATCGTTCGGTCGGGGCACGCCTGGCACGGCCTCGACTTGGACCGGGTCCTGCACCACGAGGAGCGACACTGCCGGCAATGGGCGGCGAAAGGCTACGTGGGCATGCTCGGCGGCTACGGCTGGGAACTGGCCCGCGAGTTGGTCTTTCGCAAGACGAACCGGCTCGAGGAAGACGCCGGCCTGTCCGACGGCGGCTACAGGTGATGCAGAGCGCGAATCCCGTTGTAGAGCACCATCAACCCGATCACCACCAGGAGCCCCGCCATCAGCGCGGCGTTGTTCCTGTCCATCCAGCCCTTGAGCCGCGCCAGCGGATCGTCGAGGCGTTCACCGGCGGCCGCGTAGGCCAGCACCGGGACCGCAACCGACGACGCGGCGATCGCGACGAAGCACGCCGCGGCGATCCAGTCACCGGCCGCGCCCAACCCGGCCGCGCCGATCGCCAACCCGGCCGGAACGCAAATGAGCAGCACGTCCGGCCTCAGCACCACCAGCGCCACCGCCGTCAGCGCCGCGCGCGGCGGGGTGATGCTGGCGAACGATCGCATCCATCCGGGTGACTCGCTGTGGCCGTGCCGCGTCAGCCAGCGGTAGATGCCGAACACGATGAGAGCGGTCCCGAGGACCACGCGCAGCCAGGACGACCACTTCGGCGGCGACTTGTCCAGCCCGCCGAGCAAGCCGGACGCCGCGACGGACAGCGCCGTCAGCGCGGCCAGGCCCAGCACCCAACCCGCGAGGAAGGCAAGGCCGCTAGGTCTCGGTCGCGGCGCTTGCAACACCAGCACCGCCGGGATGACCGTGATCGGTGAGAGCGAGATGACCAGCCCGAGCGGAATGAGCCCGGCGGCGACGGAGCCCCAGCTTCCTGCCATGGGCAGCATCTTTGCACGCCGTGCGGGCTACAGCGCCTGAATGCCGTTGTAAAGCACCAACAAACCGATCAGGACCAGGACGATCGCAAGCATGGCGGCGTGGTTTTCTTCCATCCACACTTTGAGTCGTTCCAGCGCGTCATCGAGGCGGCCGCCCGAGCCGACGTAGGCCAGTATCGGTGCGGCGACCGTCGATGACGACACAGCGACGAACACGGCGCCGGATATCCAGCCCGCCGCGACGCCGAGCCCGCCGGTGCCGATCGCCAGGCCGGCGACCGCGCACAGGATCAGCACCTCGAGGCGCACCACCGTGAGCACCACCCCGGTCACGCCGGCACGCAGCGGGGTCAGTTTGGAAAACGAACGCATCCAGGCCGGGGTCTTGCCCGGACGATGCCGGGTCAGCCAGCGGACCACGCCGAACACGATGAGCGCCAAGCCCAGCACCACACGCAGCCACGACGCCCAGGTCGGCGGTGTCTGGTGCAGATCGCCCAACAGGTCGGAGGCCCCCACGAACGCCGCGGTGAGGGCGGCCATGCCCACCAGCCAGCCGCCGAGGAACGCGAGGCTGGCCGGCCGCGGCCGCGGCGCGTGTAAGACCAGCACCGCCGGGATGACCGTGATCGGTGAGAGGGCGATGACCAGCCCCAGCGGAATGAGCTTGGTCAGTACGGAAGCCAAGTTGTCTGCCACGGGCAGCAATCATCGCATTGCCTAGCCTTTCCGGCGCAGCGTCCAGGCCGGTATCCAGTGCGTCACGGTTTTCCGCTTGGAGCCGTAGGCGATCGGGTAGGTGACCAGCCCCCACCAGTCGCCCTGCTCGCAGATGCCCCAGCAGCTCAGCCGTCCCTCGACGACCTTGTGCAGCTGCAGGCCGTTGGGCTGATACCGCCCCGAGCGGTGGGGCTCGCGCGGGAAGAGCACCGTCAGGTCGACCAGCACGGTGATCGGCGGACGCACCACGCGGAACGGGCTGCGGACCGGCTGCCCGTTGTATCCGATCGCCGCCAGCTCGCCCATTTGTCGATCATACGTTCGAATCGGCGGTTAGTTGAGTACGCCATTTCCGGATCGTGCGCGCTGGTAGATGGCTATAGTCGCGTCACCGATGCGGAGGGGGAAAGATCCACATGAGGACGTCGATCGCTGCCGGGTTACTGGCGTTGGGCGGGCTGATGACCACGGCGGTGGGCGTGGCCAACGCCGACGAAGTTCAGGTCGAGGGCGTCTACTCGACCGAGGCCGCTTGCCTCACCGACGGCCCGCATGTCGAGCTCCAGTACGACGACGGGCGCTACACCCACTACGCGTGCCGCGAGGGTTCCGACGGGCTTTGGTACCTGTACCTGAACAACGGCTAAAGGTGCGGCGCCGCGTCTGGCAACATAGCGGGCGGTGAGCGTCTCCGATACCCGCGAGTCACGACAACGCCGTGGCGCGTTTGACCCGCTGGTCGTCGGAGTCCTTGCCGCCGCAATAAGTTTGGCCGGCGCCGCCCGCCCGTCTTTCTGGTACGACGAGGCCGCGACCATTTCGGCCTCCTACAGTCGATCCCTGGGACAGCTGTGGCAGATGTTGGGCAACGTCGACGCGGTCCACGGCCTGTACTACCTCTTCATGCACGGCTGGTTCCAGGTCTTTCCGCCCACCGAGTTCTGGGCCCGTGCGCCAAGCGGTCTGGCGGTGGGCGGCGCCGCGGCCGGAGTGGTGGTCCTGGGCGGGCAGTTCTCATCCCGCACCGTCGCGCTGGCCTCCGGGGTTCTCTGCGGGGTCCTGCCCCGAACGACCTGGGCGGGCATCGAGGCTCGGCCCTACGCGCTTTCGATGATGGCCGCCGTGTGGATAACGGTGCTGTTCGTCGTCGCGGCGCGCCGTAACAGCGCGTGGTCCTGGCTGTCGTATGGCATCGCCATGGCCATATCGATCGTGCTCGACGCGTACCTCGTGCTGGTGGTGTTGGCGCACCTGGTCTTCATCGCCGTCTTCGAGCGGACGCGAAAAACCCTGCTGCGCTTCGCCATTACGTCCGCTGTGGCGGTGTGCGCCCTGGCGCCGTTTCTGGCCGCGGCCGCCGGGCAGACGCATCAGATCAGTTGGGTCCCGCCGATCGAGCACCGGACGATCGAAGACGTGGTGGTCCAGCAGTATTTCGAAAGGAGCCCGCCGTTCGCGCTCTTGTCGGCGCTGGTGGTGGCCGCGGCTATTGTCTTGTGGCTCAGCCGATCCGCGCGACTCGCGCGGGGGGATCGGCAGCTGTTGACCATCGCGGTCGCGTGGCTGGTGATACCGACCGCCCTCATCGTGATCTGGTCGGCGCTGGTTCACCCGATCTACACCCCGCGCTATTTGGCGTTCACCGCACCGGCGATGGCGCTGATCCTGGGGGTCTGCACCGCCGCCGTGGCCGCCAAGCCGTGGGCCGCGACGGCCCTCGTCACCCTTTTAGCCGTCGCCGCCACGCCGAATTACATTCGCGCGCAACGCAACCCGTATGCCAAGTATGGGATGGACTACAGCCAGGTGGCCGACCTGATCACCGCGAAAGCGACGCCCGGCGATTGCCTGCTGGTCAACGACACGGTGACGTTCATGCCCGCCCCGATGCGCCCGCTGATGGCGGCGCGTCCGGATGCCTATCGAAAGCTGGTCGACCTCACCCTGTGGCGACGGGCGACGGATCGCCGCGACGTCTTCGACACCAACCTCATCCCCGAGGTCGTCGCCCAGCCGCTGAGCCACTGCGGCGTCGTATGGATCATCACCCAGGCCGACCCCGCGGTTCCCGCCCACGAGCAGGGCTCGGCGCTTCCCCCCGGCCCGGTCTACGGACCTACCCCCGCCTTCGCGGTCCCGCGCGACCTGGGCTTCCGGCTGGCCGAGCGCTGGCAGTTCAACCTGGTGCAGGTGATCAAAGCCGAGCGGTAACGCGCTCTACCAGATGCGTATGTAGTCGATGAGCATGGACGCCGGAAAGGTACCCCCGGCGGGATTGCCGGCGCCGACGCCACCGACCGCAAGCGTGAACATCGGCGTCATCCAGTAGCCGGGATTGTTGAAGGGCCACCGGAAATCGTCAGGAGCACCGCCGTGGACGTGGATGGGCTTGTTGGGAACGCTGAAGTACTCTGCCCCGTCCCGCGAGAATTGGAATCCCTCCTGACCCCAATGCATTCGCCAGGTGTGCCAACCGCCGTCCACCAGACCGGGAATCGATTTGCCTTCCCAGGTTTTCCCGTTGGACGCGGCGTGGACCGTGGTGCCCGGGGCCCACTGGCCGTTGCCGTACCACTCGAAAACGTCGACCTCGCCGTCGGGCAGCGGGTCCTCGTTGACGCCCCAGAACGAGGGCCACAAGCCGGGGGTCAGGCAGTCGAGCTTGATCCGCGCCTCCCAGGTTTGGTTGATCATGCTGTGAAAGTTGCCGCGCAGTTTCCCGCTGTAGTAGGTCCCCATTTCCTGCGTGGCGCACAGGACGAGGTTGGAGCGGCCGTCCTGGAACACGTTTCGGCGATCGTCGCGGTATATCCCGTCGACCGGTGGGAACACGTCGTCCTGCCAGGTCTGCACCGTCCACTTGCCCGGATCGGGACCCGAGCCCGCCGGTCCGTCGAACTCGTCGGCGAAAATGTAGGGGCCGCCCCCACCGGCCGACGGCGCCTCCGGCGGCGCGGCGTGAGACGGGTTAGCCCAGGCCTCCGGCATGCGCATCGAGGCCGCCAGCATGCCCAGCCCCGTCGTCAACAACATGCTGCGACGATCCATTGCATACCACCAATCGTTAAAGAGCCGGGACACCGGCCCACCGTGATCATCCCCGAGGCAACTTTTGCAAACGGTGTTATGAAACCACGCGGCGGGGGCGGTGCGCATCTCGCGCGACGGTGCGTCGCCGTCCATTTCGACGGTTTAACGCTGCTAGCGGGACGAATCCGTTTTGCAGTCGGCGGCCGTGCGGGTTCCCGCCGCGTAAAGCAGCTGCTTGAGGTGGCGTTGCTCGTCGGCGGTGAGCCGGGTCAAGATCCGTTGATCGGCCACGTGCACCGCGGCTTCCGCGCGTTTCAGCAGGGCCTTGCCCCGGCGGGTGAGCTGGGCCGGCATCGCCCGGCCCGACGGTGTCGACGCCGGACGGGACAGGGCGCCGCGTTCCTCCAGCGCGTGCAGCACCTGGTTGGCCGCCTGGGCCGAGACGTTGGTGCCGCGAGCCAGCTCGGCGCTGGTGAGCCCGGGATGGTTGGACAGGATCCGCATGCACACGAACTCGGGCAGGCTGAGGCCCAGCGGCTTGAGCTCCGCGGCAACCTGGGGCCGCAGCGCCGCCACCAGGCGGTACAGCAGAAACCCCAGCGGCTCCTCGGGGGATTGACTCATACCATCATGCTGGCATGCGGCCAGCGGTTCCCGGACAGCAACCATCAATTTCCTTGACATCCCCGACGGCGGTGGTATCAAGGAGCTTGATAGTCCAATGTGGAAAGGAACGACAGCGATGTCTGGTGGATTTTTCGGTGGTTTCGGTGGTCCCGGTTTCGGTGGTCCCGGTTTCGGCGGACCCGGTTTCGGTGGCCCCGGCGCTGGTGGCCCCGGTTTTGGCGGTTGGGGCGAAAAGGGCTGGGGACACGGCGGGTTCGGCGGCGGCCCTGGGTTCAAGGGGGGTTTCGGCGGTCCCGGCCATCGGCCCTTCCTCAAGCGTGCCGCGTTCGTCACCGCGGCGCTGCTGCTCGACGGGCCGGCCGACGCCGCGCAGATCGTGCAGCGGGTGTCCGACGCGACCGAGGGCGCGTTCACACCCCCGCAGGACGTGGCGGAGCTCGCCATCGGCCTGCTGGCCGGCCGGGGTGTGGTCACGGTCGACAACGGCGTCGCGACGCTGACCGAACTGGGCCAGAACCTGCTGGCCTGGCGAGGCGTCAGCAGCGAGACCGCGCACGCCTTCCTGGGGCGGGCGGCCAAGTTCGGCGACGTCTTCAAGATCCGCAGGGAACTCTTCGAACTCGCCGGCCTGGCCCGCACGATCACCTGGACGGGCACCGATGAGCAGAAGCAGCAGCTCGCCGAGACCCGGACCAAGGTGCTCGAGGCTCTGACCGACGCCAAGAAGGCGCTGCACCGCGTCCTCGGCGAAAGCTAGTGGCGATCGCAAGCGCGGTGGGGGCACTCCCCAGCTCCGCGGGGAACCCCACCCGCTTGCGGTGGACCGGGCGCGCGGGTCCCCACCATCGGCCTAAGCCGAAGCCGGTTCGCTCAGCTTGACCAGCATCTTGCCGATGTTGGCCCCGGTGAATAGGCCGTTGAGGGCGTCGACGCACGATTCGACGCCCTCAAAAACGGTCTGGCGCGCCTTGATTCGCCCCTCCTGCTCCCACCGGCGCAGCGCGGCGAATGCCTCCTCGAAGCGCCCCCAGTCGTCGAGCGCGTTGAAGCCCTGCATCGACGCGGTCCTGGACAACAGGTTCACGTAATTGGCCGGCCCCGGGTGCTCTCCGCTGAGGTAGCTGGAGATGACGCCGCAGAGCACCACCCGCGCCTTGGTGGCCAGCCGGCCCAGCACCGCATTCAGGATCGGCCCCCCGACGTTGTCGAAGTAGACGTTGACCCGGCGCGGGCAATGCTCTTTGAGTGCCGCGGCGAGGTCGTCGTTCTTGTAGTCGATGCACGCGTCAAATCCGAAGTCCTCCACGACCGCCCGGCACTTCTCCGGGCCGCCCGCGATGCCCACCACCCGGGCGCCGGTGATCTTGGCGATCTGCCCGGCCACCGAGCCGGTGGCGCCCGCGGCGGCCGACACCACCACCGTCTCCCCGGGCTGCGGCCGGCCGATGTCCATCATCCCGATGTAGGCGGTGGCCCCCGTCGGGCCGTACACCGACATCACCGCCAGCTGGTCAACGGCGGCCTTGCCGGGGATGGGCGTGCTGAACACGTCGTCGCGGATGATCACGTACTCCTGGAAGCCGGAGAGCGTGGTGACGACGTCGCCGACCTGGAAGGCCTCACAGCGCGTCGCCACCACCTCGCCGATCCCGGCCGCCCGGATGACCTCGCCCAGCTGCACCGGCGGAAGATAGCCCGGCTGGTCGTTCAACCAGGTGCGGACCGCCGCGTCGAGCCCGACGTAGGTGGTTCGGAGCAGCGCCTCGCCCTCCGCGGGCTCGGGCGCCGGCGTGGTGACCAGCTCGGTGTCACCGGGCTGGACCAGCCCGGTCGGGCGGCGACACAACAGGATCTGGCGGTTCGGCAAGTCGGCCACGGTGTGAAACTACCCATTGGGGCCGATCCGGTGGGAGCATCTGCACATGAACTCGCAGGATGACCCGGAAGAGCGCATCCGGGAGCTCGAGCGCCCCCTGGCCGACACGGCACGCGCGTCCGAGTCCGGGCAGGCGCCGCCGCCCGGCGGCGACCCGTATTCGTACGGTTCACCCGGTCAAGCGGCGCCGCCACCCCCACCACCGCCGCCCAGCCCGTGGACCTATGGCGGCCCGCTGTCCGGGCCACCGCCGAGATCCCCCTCGGGCAACCGCACGTGGTGGATCTTGGGCACGGTGATCGTGGTCGGGTTCCTGGCCCTGGCGGGGGGCATCGCGGCCTTCGCCGCACACCAGCTCTCCGGTGTCCGGTCCATCATCAACTCCGCGCCCACCGTCACCGGGACGTTTGGTCCGCCCTCGACCACTCCGAGCACCTCGAGGAGCCCCGGCCCGTCGACCACTCGGAGTCGAACGTCGACACCGTCGACGTCAGTTACCGCGCCGCCCGGTGGCAGCCTCAGCGTCTCCGGCATCAACGAGAACCGCACGATCGCCTGCAACGACAACATCGTCAGCGTGAGCGGGGTTTCCAACACGGTGGTGATCACCGGCCACTGCACGAGCCTCACCGTGTCCGGCGTCCAGAACGCCATCACCGTCGACGCCGTCGACACCATCGACGCCTCCGGCTTCGACAACAAGATCACCTACCACACGGGCACGCCGAAGATCAGCAACGCCGGCGGTTCCAACGTGGTGCAACAGGGCTGATCACCGACGGCGCTAGGCCATCGCCTCGGCTTGCGCCACGTATCCCTCGAATCCGGCCTCGTACGCGCGGGCCGCGAAGCGTTCCACGAATCGCCGATAGCCGGGGTCGTCGCCGTGCGCGCGGGCCAACAGCGCGCGCAGCCGCCGCAGCGCAAGCTCGTGCGGCACGAACCCCGGCTCGGTCGGTACGGCCGCCAGCGCGTCGATCGCACGTTGCGCGTTCCCGATATCGACGCCCGAACCGCGCGAGAGCAGCGCCTCGACCAACACCGTGGTGGCGGGCCCGCGGAAGATCATTTCGCCGGTGTCGAACTGCTCGGCGAGAACCGTTGCGGCCAAATCTATTGCGCCGCTGAGATCCCCGGACCGCGCGCGCTCCCGGGCGAGTTCGATGTCCGAGAGTCGTCGCAGCGCCACCGTCAGCTGTTCGCCCACGAGCATCTCGCGTCCCGTGGCCATCAATTCGAGGCCGGCCGACGCGTCTTCAAAGTCGTTGTGAAGCAGGATGATAGCCCGATTCAGCGTCGCGTACGCGACCGCGGTGTTGTTGCCGGACCGTTGCGCAACCTCCAAAGACTCGGCGGTCTCGGCCATGTCGCGCGCGTCGGGCAGCACCGCTCCGTTCTCGACGGCGGCCGCGTACTTGTACAACTGCACGAAGGGCCAGGCGGCGGCGTCAACCGACCGGGCCAGCGCGATGCCTTCCTCGAGGTCGCCGCGCCATCCCGGCCGCCCGAGAAACATCCCGGCCGCTCCCTTGAGCGTGATCGCCCACGCCAGCGGGGACCCGATCACGAAGTCACCCATCGTGGCGTCGCCGCCCGCGAGGTCGACGACTCGTTGCGCCAGCCGCAGGCTCTCGGTCGCTTCACCCGCTTCCCACTTGGCCTGACCGGCCGCGTAGAACAGTCCGACCGTCATCGCGGGCTCCCCGATCGACTCGACGAGCGCGGCGAACTCCGACGCCATGGCGGCCGCCTTGCGGTAGTGCGCGTTGAACGTCAGCGTGGTGAGGTGACCCGCCATGCCGAGCGCGAGCGACTTTTTGTCGCCGGCGGCGGTGGTCAGCTCGCGCAGTTCGCGGAATCCGGTGTCGGCGGGAGTGCCACCGACCTGAAAAGCGCTGCCGCACAGTAAGGCCCGCGGAGCGATCCGCATCGCCAGCCGATCCGGATCGTCGGCCGGGAGGTCATCGGCGACCCGAAGCGCCTGCTGCCAACTCGACCGGGCGGCCCCGATGTCGCGCGCGCCATACCACGTCGCCGCCTGCATGTGCCAGTCGAACGCATCGCGCAGATCGCCGGCGGCTGCGTACTGGGTGGCGACGAGGGCGGCCTCCTGACCGGTGAACCCCCCGTGCGTGCGTTGCATCACCGCGGCCACCCGGCGATGCAGCTCCGACCGCCCGGCCTTCAATTGCGACTCGTATGCCACCGCCTGGATGAGCGGGTGGCAAAACGCGTATGTCGCGTGCGGCGTGGACGCGACCTGCTCGACGAGCTCCGCTTCGACCAGCGGCGCCAAATCCGCCGAATCCACAAGGCGATCCAGCAGCCCGGTGTCGAAACGCGCGCCGACGACGGCCGCGGCGTGCAAGGTGCGCTTGGCCGCGGCGGTGAGCCGATCGATGCGCGCCCCGATGACGGCTTGCACGCTGGCCGGTACGTGGATATCGCGCACCTCCCGCACGCACACGTAGGCGCCCGGACCGCCCTCGAGCTCGCCCCGCTCGTCCAGGTCGCGCACGATCTCCTCGGCGCAGAACGGGATGCCCGCCGCTCGCTCCGCGATCACCGCCGAGAGTGCGACCACCGAAGGATGCTCGCCCAGAAGCTCTTTGACGAGCTCGGTGATGTGTGAATCACTCAGCGGCGCAAGCGTGAAGTGATGCGCCCCGGGGATTTCGCACAACGTCCCCGAGTACTCGGGCCGGTAGCTGACGAGCAACGTCGCCCGCATCTTCGCCGCCGCCGCCGCGAACTTCGCGAGCATCGCCTCGCTCACGCCGTCGATCCAGTGGACGTCTTCGACGACGTAGATCGCGGGGTCCCGGCGTGCCAGCGTCTTGACGAGCTCGGCGAGTCGCCGCCGCCGGGCATCCGGGGCGATGTCGGGCAACGGCGTACCGGGATCACGGATCCCGAGCAGGTCGTCGAGCAGAACCAGTTCGTCGGCACCGGCGGAAGGGATTTCGCTGCGCAGCCACCATCGGGCCTGCTCGGGCGTGAGGCCGGCGATGCCGAAAATGTTGCACAGCAACCGGGAGATGACGTGGAAAGGGATATCCCGGGTGTGCGATTCGCAGTCGGTGACGAACACCTCGAAACCCCGGCCCCTCGCCGTCGCCACCGATTCACGGACCAGCCTGGTCTTTCCGACACCGGACCGGCCCATCACCGTGATGACGGCCCCGTTGCCGAGCGCGGCGCCGTCCAACAAGTCCGCGATGGCCGTCTTCTCCCGTTGGCGCCCGACGAGCCGGGACTCGTGCCGGGGCTTTTGACGACGTTCGACGTCGGCGCCCAGCAGGCGGCGCGCCGGAACGCCCGCCTTGACACCCTTGATGCGGACAATCTCGCGCTCCCCCAACATAACTCGGCCCTCGACGAGCCGGGCGGTCGACTCCGTGAGCATGACGCCGCCCGGCGGTGCCACCGATTCCATCCGCTCGGCCATGCCGACCTGTTCACCGACCGCGGTGTAGCCGAGGTGGGTGGCGCCCACTTCGCCGGCGATCACCTGGCCGGAATTCAGGCCGACGCGCAACCGCAGGTCGATCCCGTCGCTGCGCTGTATCTCGGCGGCCAGCCGCTGGGCGGCCTGTTGAATATCCATCGCCGCGAGGCAGGCACGAAAGGCGTGGTCCTCTAAGGTGATTGGAGCTCCGAACAGCGCCATGATGCCGTCACCGGTGAACTTGTCCACGGTGCCGCCGTAGCGCTCCACCACGGCCGCCGACTGGCTGACGAGTTCGGTCATCACTTCGCGCAGCCGCTCGGGGCCGAGGGACGCCGCAATGTCCATCGACCGCACGACGTCGGCGAACAGGACGGTCACCTGTTTGTATTCTGCGGGCTCGACGACCAGCGTCAGCGCGGCGCCGCAGGCATCGCAGAACCGTGCGCCCTTGCGCGGCTGACAGCCGCATACGTGGCACACCAGCGATGTTGCCGTCACACCTCGACCCTTCGGCGGATTCCCCGTTAGGGGGAACGTACGGCGGTCTGGAAGCTACGTGGACTCTTCCGCATCGTCGTCGAGGACGCTGACCGCGATGCCGTAGGGCAGGAAGCGCACCTTGCGCTTGGGGTCGACATTGCTCTTGTTGGCGCGCAGCGCGTCGAGTTCCCTCGCGTAAACCTGTTCGACGTGGGCGCCGCCGTCGGCGTCCACCGTGTAGATCGCCCACACGCCGTCGCCCGCCTCGCCGGCGGTCTCGGGCGCCGAGCGGGGCCGCCTCGACAGGTCCTCGAAGATGGCCGACCACCCCGTCCGGGCCCCGGGGCCGCCGATAAATTTGCCGAGCCGCTCGAACACGTCGCGCAGCCCCTCGCTGCCCTCCCTGATCACGCGGTCGAAATCGTCGGGATCGAATCCGAACGCACCGTAGTCGCCCACGCAGGCCTCCTTGCACTCACAGCGTTACTGCTCAGTGTGCGCTCAGTCGTCGCCATTTGCCACGGACGGGCCTACGGCCCCGGCGGCGGGGCCGGCGGCGGTGGCGGGTTGATCGGAATCGGCACCGTGACGAACGGCAAGTGCAGGTACATCGTCAGCGGCGGCCGCTGGTACTGCGGGTACTGCGGCGGCGGTGCGGGCGCCGCGGCCGGCTCGGGCGGCGGGGCGGCCGGCGGCTTCGCGCCGGCCGCCGACTTCTTCGACTTCGGGGGGTCGGCCGGCTTCTTCGGCGCGGGCAGGACCGGGGCGACGTCGGCGGCGAACAGCAGCTCGAACGGCCCGATGCGG
>NZ_JAOPWB010000156.1 GCF_025965855.1 Mycobacterium sp.
TCGTGCAAATTCCAGGCCCCATCCACCTTGGCCCGCAACACCACATCCACCCGCTCCGGGGTCAACGACGCGATCAACCCGTCGTCCAGCACCCCCGCCGCATGAAAAACTCCTCGCAGCGGATGCTCCGCGGGCACCCGGCCCAACAATCCGGCCACCGCGTCCCGGTCGGCTACGTCGCAGGCCACCACAGCCACCCCCGCCCCGGCCTCCTGCAAATCGGCCACCAGCTCGGCTGTAAGATCGTCGCCGCCGCTTCTGCTGACCAGCATGACGTGGGCGACCCCGTACCGGGCAACGAGGTGACGTGCCAGTGCTGAGCCGGCCATCCCGGTTCCCCCGGTGATCAGCACCGTGCCCCCCGCCAGTCCGGACGGCACGGAGAGCACGATTTTGCCGATGTGGCGGGCCTGACTGACGAACCTGTACGCCTCGCCGGCACGACGCACGTCGAAAGTCTTTGTCGGCAGTGGTGTCAAGACGCCACGCTTGAACAAATCCATCAGCTCAGCCAGCATGGCCGCGATGCGATCCGGGCCGACCTCCATCAGGTCAAAGGCCCGATACCGCACGCCGGGATGCTGCGCGGCAATCTCCGCAGGATCGCGCAGGTCGGTCTTGCCCATCTCGACAAAGTGCCCACGTTCGCCGAGCAAGCGCAACGAGGCATCCACGAACTCCCCGGCCAGCGAATTCAGCACCACATCCAACCCACGCCCCCGCGTGGTGGACAAGAACTTCTCCTCGAACGCAGTTGTCCGCGAGTCCGCGATGTGGTCGTCGTCAAACCCCAACGTGCGCAACGTCTCCCACTTGCCCTGGCTGGCAGTGGCGAAGACCTCGGCGCCCCAGTGCCGGGCCAGCTGCACCGCAGCCATACCCACACCACCCGTCGCGGCATGCACCAACACCCGCTGCCCGGCCCGCACATCGGCCAAGACCGACAAGCCGTACAACGCCGTCAAAAACACCACCGGCACGCCCGCGGCCTCGAGCGATGACCACCCTGTGGGGACCGCGGTCACCAACCGCGCATCGACCAGCGCTTCCGAACCCACGATCCCCAACAAGCCCATCACCGGGTCACCGACGGCCAACCCCGACACACCTGGGCCGACCTCGACGACCACCCCGGCGCCCTCGGCGCCCAACTCGCCGCCACCGGGATACATTCCCAACGCCACCAACACATCGCGGAAGTTCACCCCGACCGCGGCCACTGCCACGCGCACCTGGCCGGCCGCCAGTTCCACTCGTGGGCTGGGAGCCACGACCAAATCTTCCAGCGTCCCGCCGCCGCCGGTGGCCAACCGCCAACCCGCAGCAGGCAGCCCCAACGCCGAGTCGGACGTTATCGGCGCCAGCCGCGCCGCATACGCCACCCCCGCACGGATCACCAATTGCGGTTCGCCGCAGCCAATTACCGCGCTCGCATCCAGCGACCCGTCCGAATCGACCAACACCACCCGGTCCGGATGCTCGGCCTGGGCCGACCGGACCAACCCCCACACCGCCGCGCCGGCCAAATCCGTGACGTCCTCACCGGCCAACGCCACGGCGCCGCGAGTCAGCACCACCAGCACCCCGCGCCCGTCCCCGGCCAACCAGGACTGCAACACCCCCAACACCTCGTGGGCCGCCTCGTACACTGCTCGCACACCACCCGACGCCACTCCGGCGCGGGGCTCCCACATCACCATGCCATCGCCAATACCGTGTTCGCTCAACGACACCGGGGACCAAGCAACCTCAAGCAGCCCGCCGTCGGCCGGCGTTGCCGCCGCCGACAACTGGCCCGCCGGCACCGGCCGCATGTCGAGCTTTTGCACCGACAACAGCGGAAGCCCGGTCGGGTGAGCCAGCTCGATGGACACCGACCCCGGGCCGACCGGCAGTATCCGAACCCGCGCCCGCGATGACCCCGCCACATGCAGAGTCACACCCTGCCAGGAGAACGGCAGCACCGTGGGAGCGTCGCCGTCGGCCAATCCCAGCGCATGCAGCGCGGCGTCCAGCAGCACCGGATGGATGCCGAACCCCTCGACCGTGATGCCGGCATCTTGCGGCACGGCGACCTCGGCGAAGATCTCGGAGTCCCGCCGCCACACCGCCCGCAATCCCCGAAAGGCCGGACCGTACTGGTAGCCGCGCGCCGCCAAACGCTGATAGGCGTCGGTGACGTCTACCGCCACCGCGCCTGCCGGCGGCCAGATCGACAAATCCGCACCCGGTGCGCCAGCGCTGACGCCCAGCAGGCCCTCGGCGTTCAACACCCACTCCGAATCAGCCTGCCCGCCAGACGAATACACCGCCACGGGCCGAGAGCCCGCGGCACCGGCGGTGCCGACCACCACCTGAATCTGCACCGAACCCGCCGCGGACAGCACCAACGGGGCCGACACCGTCAGCTCCTCGATCACAGGGCAACCGACCTCATCACCGGCCCGGCCCACCAATTCCACAAACCCCGTTCCCGGGAACAACGCCGCTCCGCCGACCGCATGGTCGGCCAACCAGGGGTGGGCGGCGATGGACAGCCGACCCGTCAACACCACCCCACCCGAATCGGGCCGATCCACCACCGCACCCAACAACCCGTGCTCGGCCGCGACCAGCCCCAGACCACGCACATCACCCGAACCGACCAACTCGGGTGGCAACCAGAACCGCTGTCGCTGAAACGCATACGTCGGAAGCTCAACACGCCTAGCCCCGTAGCCGGAGAAGGCCGCCCGCCAATCCACCTCGACACCAGCGAGGTGCGCCTGGCCTGCCGCAAGCCAAAACCGGTCCAGCCCGCCGTCGTCGCGACCAAGCGACGGAATGACAATTGCGTCTTCCGCGGAAGTATGGTCGCCGAGCGTTTCCTCGATACCGGCGATCAGCACCGGGTGCGGGCTCGATTCGATGAACACCCGATAGCCGGCGTCGACTGCGCCGCGCAGCGCCCGTTCGAATTGCACCGTCTGCCGGATGTTTCGATACCAGTACTCGGCACCCAAGCCGGCGGTGTCCATGAGCCCGCCGGTGACCGTTGAGAAGAAGGCGATCGACGAAGGATGGGGCTCGATGCCGGTCAGCGCCCGAGCCAAAGGTTCGCGGATCGCGTCTACCTGCGTCGAGTGCGAGGCGTAGTCGACATCGATCCACCGGGCCCGAACATTGTCGGCGTCACAGCGCCGTATCAGCTCCTCCAGCGCGGCCACGTCACCCGACACGGCCACCGCCGAGACGCCGTTCACCGCAGCGATATTCAAGCGATCGCCCCAGGGCACCATCAGTTCCTGCGCCTTGGGCAGGCCGCACGCCAGCGAGGCCATGCCTCCCCCGCCCGATACCTGCAGCAACAGCTGGCTGCGCAATGCGACCACCCGCGCGGCATCCTCGAGCGACAACGCTCCCGCCACGTACGCCGCTGCGATCTCGCCCTGGGAATGGCCGATCACCGCGTCGGGCACGACGCCCACCGACCGCCACAATTCGGCAAGCGACACCATCACCGCCCACAGCGCAGGCTGGACCACATCCACTCGATCCAGCCCCGGCGCGCCCGGCGCCGCGCGGATGACATCGATCAACGACCACGGGACGTACTCACCGAGCGCCTTGTCGCACCGGTGCATGTGGTCAGCGAACACCGTTGAAGCATCAAGCAGTTCGGCACCCATACCGAACCACTGCGACCCTTGCCCGGGAAACACGAACGCCGTCTTGCCCACCGCGCGGGCCCGGCCCACCACCACGCCCGCGCCCGGCTCGCCGGCGACCAGCCCCGCGAGTCCAGCCGTCAGCGCCTTACGGTCGGGACCCACCACCACTGCCCGGTGCTCGAACGTCGACCGGGTGGTGGCCAACGACCACCCAATATCCACCGCGCTCAGTCCCTCGCGGGCGCCAACCCAGCCCGATAGCCGGGCCGCCTGGTCGGCCAATGCCTGCCCCGACCGGGCCGACAGTACCCACGGCACCGACGGCGGCTCATCGCGTTCGGCCACAACGCGTTCCGGCTCCGCGGGCGCCTCCTCGACAATCATGTGCGCGTTGGTGCCGCTGATCCCGAACGACGACACCGCCGCCCGCCGCGGACGATCCCCCGAGGGCCACGGCCGCGACTCCGTCAACACCGACACCGCCCCGGCCGACCAATCCACGTGCGGCGTAGGCACATCCACGTGCAGCGACTTGGGCATCACCTCGTGCCGCATCGCCTGCACCATCTTGATCACCCCGGCCACACCCGCGGCGGCCGACGTATGGCCCATGTTGGATTTGATGGATCCCAACCACAACGGCTGATCCGCCGGCCGACCCTGCCCGTAGGTCGCCAGAAGTGCCTGGGCCTCAATGGGATCGCCCAACATGGTGCCCGTCCCATGCCCCTCCACCACGTCCACCCCGGCCGCGTCGAGGCGTGCACTGGCCAGCGCCGCACGAATTACCCGCTGCTGCGACGGCCCGTTCGGCGTGGCCAGCCCGTTGGAGGCGCCATCCTGGTTCACCGCCGAGCCCCGCAGCACCGCCAACACCGGATGGCCAGACCGTCGCGCGTCAGCCAGCCGCTCCAGCACCAGCATTCCGGCGCCTTCGGAAAACCCGGTCCCGTCGGCGGCGCCCGCGTAGGCCCTGCACCGCCCGTCCACCGACAGCGCCCGCTGCCGGCTGAAGTCGACGAACATCGCCGGGCTGGCCATCACGGTCACGCCACCGGCCAGCGCCAAATTGCACTCCCCCGACCGCAACGACTGCGCCGCCAGGTGCATCGCCACCAGCGACGACGAACACGCGGTGTCCACCGACACCGCCGGGCCCTCCAGCCCCAGCACGTACGCCATCCGGCCGGACGCCACACTCAGCGTCGAACCGCGCATCCCATAGCGCTCCAGCTCGCCCGGCACGCGGCAGGCGCCCCCATACGAACCGTGGAAGACCCCGGCAAAGACCGCGGTCGCCGAACCCCGCAAGTCCCGCGGGTCAATGCACGCCCGCTCCAACGCTTCCCACGAGATCTCCAGCAACAACCGCTGCTGCGGATCCATCGCCAGTGCCTCGCTGGGGGCGATCCCGAAAAAGGCGGCATCGAAACCGGCCACATCCGCTAAGAAGCCGCCCTGCCGCGAATACGACTTGCCTACCGCGTCGGGATCCGGGTCGAACAGATCCGTCAAGTCCCAACCCCGGTCAGCCGGAAACTCGGACACCACGTCCCGGCCCGCGGCCACCATCGCCCACAAGCCCTCAGGGGAGTCCACGCCACCCGGATATCGGCAACCCATCCCGACGACGGCCACGGGCTCGGTCGGCCCCTCTGAGATCAGGGCCCGGTATTCCCGGTTCTCGCGCTTCAGCTGCTCGTTGGCCTTCAGGGACGCCCGCAGGGCCGTGACGAGATCCTCGTCAGTGCTGTTCATAAGGCCGGGCTTCCGTGCTACTCAAGCGGACTGGGTGACGAGTCGCGCAGTCATCACCTCTCAGCGGCGGCTCATGCCGCCTGAGGACCTGGTCAGCTGCCGGCGCCACAGATCGCGTCTCTCGGTCAATCAGTGCCAGCGCAGTAGGACCAATTCTGAACAGAATCCTGGACCCATCGCGATCATCAGCCCTGGGCTGCCGCTGGGCGGCGGTTTGGCCAGGGTGTCACGCAGCACGTGCAGCACCGAAGCCGACGAGAGGTTGCCGATCTCGCCGAGCGAACGCCACGTCAGCTCCAGGGCCTCGGGCGGCAGGTCCAGAGTGGCGTTGATCGCATCGATGACCTTGGGGCCGCCGGGATGGGTGACCCACGCGCCGATGTCGGTGGTGCTCAGTCCGTGCGAAGCCAGGAACTCGGTGACGTCCTTGCCGAGATACTGCTCCACGATCTCTGCCAGTTCCCGTGCCAGCACCAGCTCGAAGCCGGTGGTGCCGACGTCATAGCCCATGGTGCGTAACGAGTCCGGGTAGAGATGACTGCGGGAATCAAGGATGTCGGGCCCGCCGGCGCCGACATCGTCGGCTCGGCTCTCTCCGACGGCCACCACCGCGGCCGCCCCGTCCGCAAACAGGGCACTGCCGACCAGGCCGGCCACCGTAGGCTTGTAACCCGGGAAGGTAAGTGAGCAAAGCTCCACCGACACCAGGGCCGCGACACCGTCCGGTGCACCCCGCAGATAGTCGTGCAGCCGGGCCACCCCCGCCGCCCCCGCGACACAGCCCAGGCCGAACAACGGCACCCGCCGCACGTCGTCGCGCAGACCGAGCCGCCCGGCGATGCGCGCATCCAGCGACGGAACGGCGACCCCGGTAACCGTCGTCGTGATGAGCACGTCGAGGTCCTGCGGTTCCAGCCCCGCCTCTTCCAGGGCGCCCAGTAGCGCCTCACAGCCGAGATTCACCGCCTGCTCGATGAAAATCCGGTTTGCCGCGCCGAAATCGGTCAGCGTCGGATACTTCTCCAGCGGCAGAACCAGGTGGCGCCCGTTGACTTTGGCGCTGGCGTGCAGCTGTCGAACGATGTCTTCGTAGTCGGCGAAATCCGGGATGCTGATAAAAAAGTCAGTGAGCTCGCGCTGAGAATAACGATATGGCGGCAGGGCCCCGAACACACCCGCGATGACGCTCATTGGTGGCACCCCTTGGAGACGTAGATCTATACCGAAAAGTTCAAACGGAACCGCTCAAAGCTTAGCTGGGTTTAGCAAGGCCGGCTGAGGAAACGGTGCCTCGGCGGCGCGGATCTCGCTGTTCCGGACTCCCAGCCGCGAGCTCTGAGTCACTCCAGCACCACTCGTGCAAGCCGAACGAACACGACGTTGCCAACGGGTAAATAGCTAAAACCGACAACCGGCGGGCAGCGTCGCCATACGATGCGATTTAGCTCTATCGGTTGAGGAGAGGCGGCCGACATTCCTCGGGGGGCCGAGGAGGCGCGCAATGTCGTTTGTGTTGGTTTCGCCCGACGCGGTGTCGAGTGCGGCGGCGAGTTTGGACGGAATCGGTTCGGCGATTTCCGGGGCCAATGCCGCGGCTGCCGGCCCCACCACCACAGTCCTGGCCGCGGCCGAGGACGAGGTGTCGGCGGCCATCGCGCAGCTCTTCGGCACGCACGCCCGGGAATTTCAGGCGATCAGCGCACAGGCGGCGGCATTTCATGCCCAGTTCGTGCAGTCGCTGACCGGCGCCGGGGGCGCCTATGCGTTGACCGAGGCGGCCAGCACCTCGCCGTTGCAGACCCTCGAGGACGACTTTCTGGCGGTGATCAACGCGCCCACCGAGTTCCTGTTCGGGCGCCCGCTGATCGGCAACGGCACCAACGGCGCGCCGGATACCGGGCAGGCCGGCGGGGCTGGCGGAATCCTCTGGGGCAACGGCGGCAGCGGCGGCTCCGGCGTGGCCGGCACCGCCGTCACGCCCGCGGGGCCGGGCGGGGC
>NZ_JAOPWB010000223.1 GCF_025965855.1 Mycobacterium sp.
CACCACCTCTTGGGCCAGCCCAACACCCCTGAACCGCCAATACCGACACCACGACAACACCAAAGTCGGATGCTGTCCGTCAAGAACCGTGCCCACAACCCACTTGACACGACCTATAGCCAGCTAGTGCGGGTCGGCCCGTAGATCAGTTCAGACTTGTAGTAGCCGTTGACCGTCTCTGCCAGTGCGTTGTCGAAGCTATCTCCGATCGACCCGATCGACGGGACGGCACCGATCTCGGCGAGGCGTTCGCCGTAGCGGATGGACGTGATCTGCGAGCCCGCATCGGAATGAGATATCAACCCCGGCAGCGTGTTTCCACGTGACCAGCGGGCCATCTCGATTGCGTCGAGCACCATGGTGGTGCGCATGTGGGAGGCCACCCGCCAGCTTACGATCATCCGGCTGAAGGCATCGACAATGAAGCACACGTAGGCCACCGCGGCCCAGGTCGGCACGAAGGTCAGATCGGTGACCCAGAGCTGATTCGGGGCCGCCGCGGTGAACTTGCGCCGCACCAGGTCGGGATGCCGCGCCGCTGTCAGGTCTGGTTTGGTAGTGCGGACCCGTTTGCCGCGACGTGCCCCGGTCATCCCGGCGGCACGCATGTGCCGGACCACCTGGTCGCGGCCGACGTCATGGCCGGCTCGCCGCGCTGCTTTCCACAGCTTGCGGGCCCCATAGACGCGATAGTTGTCCTCCCACAGCTGCTGCAACGCCGGACCGATCACGCTGTCACGGCAGACCCGCGCCGACGGCGGGCGAGTTTTGGCGTCGTAATAAGTGCTGGGGGCCACCGACACCCCTGCGCTGCGCAGGACGGTGCAAATGGGCTCGACCCCGAACTCGTCGCGCTGGGCGTCGATGAAGGCGACTATTTCTTGTGTTGGCGGTCGAGCTCCGCCCCGAAGAAACTGGCCGCTCGCTTCAGAATCTCGTTGGCGCGCTTAAGTTCTCGGACTTCCTGTTCTAGTTCCTTAACTCGTTGCGCCTCAGTGGTGGACACGCCGGGTGAATACCCGTCGTCGATGTCGGCTTGGCGCACCCAGGACCGCACCGACTCGATGCCATACCCCAACTGCTGTGCCACCCGATACACCGTCCCGTGGTCGGTGCCCAACTCGGCACGCAACGCACGGACCATCCGCACCGCGGCAGCTTTCTCCTCCGGGCTATACCGACGCGACGTCGGCTTTCCAGGCACCTGTTCCTTCGGCATAACTCCATCCTCGTTTCCAAGGTCTGGAGCCTCCGGGATTTCCAGGGCGATTCATTGCGGTGCAGCTTGGTGATTTGTCGCGTCGGCTTGCCAAGAGCCAACACCGCGGCGACCGCACAGAAATCGGGAATTCCCAACAGTTTTTGCACCTGCGGCTCTTGCGGCACCACCATCGTGCTGAGGTTGCCGCCGTATCCCTCGCCACGTACGGCCAGCAGAATGTTCCACACCAGCGGGTACACCGAGGCGCCACTGTGACCCCGACGCGGCGGAGGTCCTGATCGGTGGCTGCCACGTATCTGAGATCCAGACACACCACGAGGACGACGGATGCCCGGCGCAAGGGTGCGATGAGGGTGTCGGGAACCTCGGTGGTGACGACGTCCGCGGCAGGCACGCTACTGGGCCGTAACGGATTCCAGGGCGCCTCCCCGATACCGAGCTGCGCCACGTAGCGCTGGGCCCCACGCACTGACAACTCGGCGAGGCGGTCGCGGGTCTTCTGGTCGCGGAGCACGATGATGCGCACCGCCTGGCGGTTACCTCCACTAGGTGCAAAACGCGCGTTGTCGAGGATGCGATACAGCGTGCGGTCTGGCAGCGGTTCGCCGGTGAACTCGCGCGCGGCGAACGTGGTGCGCATCACGTCGTAGAGGTCCACAAGCTTCCGCCTTCCTCGATGAGCAGTACCGGTGACGAATCACATCGTCGTTCACAACGACGCGGAGCAAGAGTTTGATCGCTGGGCGGCCGGCTATGTGTTCGCGTATGAGCCGAAGGCGATGTCGTCGCCGACGTCGGTGCGTTTGGGCGACCAGTCGAGGAGCTTGCGCGTCTTGTCCGAGGACAGACGTTTGTTCAGCGACAGGCTGATACCCGATGCTGCGCTGGGCGGCGGAGTGAACGAGCCGCCGATGCTCCCGACTGCGTCGGCGTCGATGCCAAGCATCTGCAACAGCGAGAGGCTGTCGGTGTGCTGGTCTGTTCCGATCATCCGGTTGATGGCGCGGGCCAAGTCGCGCTGGGTGACGTCGTCGGCGACGCCGTGCAGGATCGTCCCGTGCGGCGCGAGTTCCGCTGCCAGGCAGAATAACTCGGCCAGATCCTCGACGTGCACGAAGCTCTGAGTGGTGCCACCGCTTCCCCAGTGACCGGCGCGACCGTGCTTCCGTGCCCGGTCGATCAAAGACCTGAGGTCCGAATTGCCGCCGCGTCCGTACACCAGCCCGGGTCGTACCACAACACCGCGCACGTCCCCGTCGGCCAGGACGGCCCGTTCGGTCTCGACGCGAGCGGCCATCGCCTCTCCGAAACCGGCGGCCAGCAGAGGGTGCACGCCCGCGGATTCGGGCGCGAAAACCGATGCCGCAAGCGGCAAGCGGGCGCCTTCGTCGTAGACGGTGTCGGTGGCGTCGCCGCCGTTGAAGACCCCGAAGACCGCGGACCCACTGGTGAAGACGAGGGCGCCGCCGTGATCAGTTAGCGCCTCCCGCATGGCACATACCGCCTCACCGTCCCGCGCGAAGGCGGCCTGGTCCCCACTCGCGCCGCCGACGCTTGCGGTGCTCACCACGACGTCGGGTCTGGCGTCGCGAACGGCGTTGGCCAGGCTCACCGATTCGCCGAAGTCGCCCATAACGGGCTCGATCCCGCGCTTGCGCAGTGTATCCGCGGACCGCTCGGACCGGGCCAGCCCCAAGACTTGATGGCCTCGCGTGACCAGCGCCTCGGCGGCGACCGCGCCGAGGTAGCCCGTGGCGCCGGTGACTAGAACTTTCATCATTTTCCTCCCAAGTGCCTATGAGGTTTTGTGTTGCTTAGGGCAGGTCGATCCAGACTGACTTTGTTCCTGTTATCGGTCGACGGGTAGCGGCGCGTCGGGTGAGACGAGGTGTTGATCGCGCATCTCACGCCAAAAGTGGTCTGGGATAACGGTGTTGAGCGCCGCGTAATCTTCTGCGATGCGTTCGGGTCGGCTGGCACCCGGAATGACGGCAACGACGGCGGGGTGGGCGAGCACGAATTGCAGCGCGGCCGCCTTGATGGGCACACGATGGCGCTCAGCGATCGCCTTGATCCGCTCCACCTTGGCGGTGACATCTGGCGGCGCTGGCTGGTACTCGAAGTGCGTGCCGCCGGCCAGCACACCCGAGCTGTAGGGGCCCCCGACGACAATGTCGACCCCTTGGGCCGCGGCGGCCGGCATCAGACGCTGCAGTGCCAGCTCGTGATCGAGCAAGGTGTAACGACCCGCCAGCAGCGTCGCGTCGGGCGCTACGTCGGTCAGACTCAGGGTGAGTTCGACGGGTTCGACACGGTTGACCCCCAGGCCCCACCCCTTGATGACCCCTTCGGCGCGCAACCGGCTCAGCGCGCAAAACGCTCCGGTACGAGCCGTTTCGAACTGGGCAAGCCAGCCGTCGCCGTGAACATCTTGGGCAAGGTCATGCACCCAGACAAAATCGAGCCGATCCACGCCCAGGCGGGAGAGGCTATCCTCGATCGATTTCAGCGTCCCTTTCTCTGAATAGTCGTACACCATGCGGTTGGTTCGGCCGGACTTGAACAGATCACCCTTCTCGCCGAAATCGCGCGGCCCGGTCTCGAGTTCGTCGAGCACGAGGCCCACCTTGGTGCTCACCTCGTATTCGTCTCGGTCGTGTTTGGCCAGCTGCCTGCCGAGCCGGATTTCGGACAGGCCGGCACCGTATTGCGGTGCGGTGTCGAACAAACGGGTTCCGTGCTGCCAGGCGGCATCCACCGTGGCGGCGGCCTCCTCGTCGGTGAGTTCGCGGAACATGTTCCCAAGCGGAGCAGCACCGAAACCCAACGGCCCGTTGACAAGTCTGTCGCGGATTCCCATGTCATGACCCCTGTTAAGCGCTCAGTGTGGTGTCGAGCCAGTCGAACATCACCGGGTGGGCCCGTCCCAGCGCGCCGGCGTGCGTGTGTTCTCCGGCGCCTTCTGCCGGCTGGTCGAGTCATACCCGCTGGTGTAGATGATGGTGAGCCGGGGCACGCCGGAGTCATCGACCAGGAACAGATAGCCGGGCAGCGTCGTGTCCTGATACGGGATAGACACCGCCTCGGCCGGGTGGTCCAGTAAGGCCGCCGCCGCGGCGAAGGTGTCGACCTGCCCGGCGTACAGGGCGGCGAGGTCAGGGTTGTCTGCGGGGTTGTCGAGCAGAAGTCAGCCGCGGTGCGGTAGTAGTTCGACGCCCGCAACAGGTTTTCTCGGGCGGAGATCCGGTGTCCGGCGGCAACGGAGCGCTCACCCAACTCGGCCACCCGCCCCGCGGTCGCCTTCCATTCCCGCTGCCAACTGGCCAGGTCTCCATCCTTGATCCGGGCCGCGGTGGCAAGCACCTCGCCCAGATCGGCCCCGAGGTAGCTGGCGAACCCGGTAGAGCGCAGCGTCTCAAAGGAAAAGGTCTGATCGTCGAACAGGAACTTCATCGCGCGCTCCTCAACGGGTCGATCCGTCATCTCGTTACTGCAGACGAGCTGTGCCACCGAAGTTCGACTTCCACCAGATACGATCCGCGCGACACCCGGACCTTCGCATCCGGGAATTCCCTAGTTGGCTGGGCTCGGCACCACACTCCTTACCGGCGCCGGTCCCGCTAGGTCACGTTGGGACTGGTGGGCAGTACCCGATGGAGCTGGATGCGCGAGTTGATGCCGAGTTTGGTGAAGACGTGGCCCAAGTGGTATTCGACGGTTCGCGGGCTGATGAACAGTCGCGCGCCGATCTCAGCGTTCGTCAGGGCTTCGCGGGCCAGTTCAGCGACCTGGGTCTCCTGGACGGTGAGCTGGCCGGCGTTCTCGACAAGGCGTTTGCGGACCGTCTCGCCGGTAGCGAGCAGTTCGCGTCGGGCGCGCTCGGCGAATCCCTCGGCGCCCATCGTGACGAACATCTGGTGGGCGATCCGCAGTTGTTGGCGGGCGTCGGTGCGCCTGTGCTCGCGTCGCAGCCATTCGCCGTAGAGCAGGTGGGCGCGGGCCAGCGCCCCGCGGACGCGGGTGCGGCCGAGCCGGTCGATCGCCTCACGGTAGAGGCGCTCGGCAACCTCACCGTCGCTCAGCAGCGCTTGTGAGCGCGTCTCGATGCCCAGCGCCCAGTCGGTGCCGCACGCGCGTGTCGATTCCGTGAGCCGCTCAAGGGCGTCGGCGGCGCGCTGACGTTTTCCGCTTCGGGCGGCCGCCTCGATCAGCTCGACCAACCCCCAGGTGGAGAAAAGCAGCTCCTCTGGATGCTCGCTGGCCTGCTCGGCGGCGGCCAACGCCTCCGCGTATCGGCCGAGGCTGTTGTAGAGCTGCGCGCGCGCCCACGCAATCGCGGTCAGCCCCACCCCCTCCCCGCGGCGCAGCACCTCCTTCATGCTGGCTTCGAACAGCTCAGCGGCCTCGGCTTCGCGACCCCGCCAGGCAGCAAGCCCCACCGCACCGTAGGGCACAATCTGGCTGCCGGTCGCCTCGATAATCATCTCCACCTCATCTACCAGCGACGCGGCCGCCGTGAGCTCGCCTGCGTTCAGGCCCACCCCGACCCGCGTGTTGAGGGCGATCGGCAGCTCGCTAAGCATTCCGGCGTCACGGGCGAGCGTGACGTGGCGAATGGAGAGCGCCTCCCACGCCTCGTCATCCCACAGATCAACAGCGGTGCGGCACGCGAGCTGCAGCCAGCGGAGTTCCTCCTCGGTAGCGAGGGACTCGCTCCGAAACACACTCAGTGCAAGCTTCAACGTCGGTGTCCCGGCCGGATAGCCCTGCGTGAGCAGCCCTCCCAGTCCGTCGAGGAGCAGATCGGCCGCACGCGGCGGCTGCGGCGACGCGGGTGCCGCACATGCGGCTTGCGCTGCTTCCAATAGACCGGCGCTGCTGGCTAGACGGCCGACGAACATCGCCGCCCACACTGCTTCCAGGTAGGTTTCGCGTGCCAGCCCTACGTCGAGCGGTTCGAAGCGTTGCGCGGCTTTGAGCAGCAGCAGTGGAGCGTCGCTACTGCGGCGGGACGAGAAAGCGATCTCTCCGTGCAGCAGCTCGGCCCCGGCCCGCTGCGGCTCGTCGAGCGGGCCTGCCTCTGCGGTGGCAAGCAGCCGCAGCGCCGTATCAAACGCGCCGGATTGGGCCATCACCCGCGCGGCGGCCAGTGCGCGCCCCGCCCGCCGCCCCGGTTCAAGAGTCAGGGCCGCGGATCGCTCGAGGAAGGCGGCCGCTGCCGCTAGCCCGCCGCGCGCTTGTGCACGGTCGGCGCAGCGCTCAAGTTCGGACGCAACCTCCTCATCGGGCCCGGGCGCCGCCTGGGCGAAGTGCCACGCACGCCGATCGGGATCAAGCTGTGCATCGGTCGCCTCCGCCAGTGCTTGATGAGCCTCTCGCCGCTGCTCCGGTGAGGCCGACCGGTAGGTCGCCGAGCGCACCAGTGGATGACGAAACGTCACCTGGACACAGAATTCCACCAGACCCTCGGATTCGGCGGCATCCCCCGCCTCGGCCTTGATCCCCAGCCGGTCGGCCGCCCGCGCCAGCAGCACCGAGTCACCGAGCGGCTCGGCGGCCGCCAGCAGCAACAGCCGCCGGGTGGCCGAGGGCAGCGGCGCCAGCCGCCGCGCGAAGCTGTCCTCGATGCGACCAGGCAGCGCCGCGACGCTGGGCAGCCCGAACCCGCCCGCCAACTGGGCCGGCGTCAATCCCCGCGGCAGCTCCAGCAATGCGAGCGGATTGCCGTGTGTCTCGGCCACGATCCTGTCGCGCACCCGCTCGTCCAGAGGCCAGCCGACCACCGAAACCAACAGCGCCCGCGCATCGGCGTCACCCAATCCGTCGAGCACGAGCTCCGGCAGACCCGACAGGTCCCGGTCGCCGCTGGATTCGCGCACGGCGAAGATCAGGGCGACCGACTCCGCTCCGAGGCGTCGGGCAACAAAGGCAAGGATCTGCGCTGAGGCGCGATCCAGCCATTGCGCATCTTCCACCAGGCAGACCAGCGGCTCCTCGCAGGCCACCTCCGACAACAGGCCAAGGACGGCCAGACCCACCAGGAACCGATCCGGCGCCGCGCCACCGGCCAACCCGAACGCCGTCCGCAAAGCGTCGCGCTGCGGCTCCGGCAGGCGATCAACGCGATCCAGCATCGGCGCGCACAACTGATCCAGTACGGAGAACGCCAGCTCCATCTCCGACTGCACACCAGCGACCCGCACCACCCGACACCCCGACGCCCTCTCGGCCACGTAATCCAACAACGCCGACTTGCCCACACCGGCCGCACCGCGCACCACCAAAGCGCCGCTCTGACCTCCCCGAGCGGCCTCCAACAACCGATCGAGTACCTCGCAGGCGTGGCGCCGACCCAGCAACATCTAGCTACTCCTCCACCACGTTCCGGCGCAGGCACTCAGCGGGGCAGCCAAGCAGGAGTGCCGGGGTCGCCAACCGCCCCAGCCCCTTCCGCGGCGCGGCACGCCAAGGCTGCGAACATCATCGACGCGTCGCATCTGCTCATCATCGCTCAGCTGACACCCCACTGTTAGGTTCGCTCGACATCTAACCGAGCGTTGACGTGGTGTCCGGGGCTGTGTTGGGAGAGGAGCCGACTAGGGATTCCACGGATGCGATGGCGCGGGTCTCGCGCGGATGGTTTCTTGTGCGGGATCGACGGAACCTGGTCGTGACCATGC